>JAFYAT010000082.1 GCA_017540585.1 Bacteroidaceae bacterium
ATCTATGGTGTATCTTTTGTCATCTTTCAAGCTGATTTTTTAGCGGACAGCCGTTAACACCTTTCTAAAGGGGCTTGTCCAACAAGAAAACGAGTGTGTTTAGGCTCTAATGCATGTTTAGCGGACAGTAATAATTGAATATATAAACTTCTGAAGAACAAATAAACAAACTGTATGAAAATAAAAGGAATACTTAAGTTGTTGGGAATACACATCCTATTCGGTGCAACAATAATACCAGTTTCTATTTATCTTTTTGTCTCCAATTATAATTATTATGCGGAAGCCATGTTTGTACACCAGATTATTTTGGTCTTTTTCCTGTACTGGCTATTCCGTCGTACAAGAGTTTCATTGGAATTTGAAAATACAAACGTGAAGAACGTTTTAATCGCCTTGCTGCTCGGGGTTGTTGTGTTTGGAATGAACTATACAAATACGCTTTTCAATGGTTCACATGAAAATGATGATACCTTGCTCGGCTTCTTAAAGGGTGTCATGTTTGCTCCGATATTGGAAGAACTATATTTCCGTTTATGGATGACAAAGTACATGTCGAGACATGGAATAGGCACAAAGGCTATATGCCTGATTTCTTCCGTATTATTCTGGCTTGGACATATACAAGAATCTAACGTATTCGGTTCTTTTGGATTATCAGTTGCAAATTGGCGTATTGATACTTTGTTCGTAGCTATCCTGTTGTTTGTTCTTTACAAGAAGACCAACGACATTCGCTATTCGATTATTGCTCATTCCTTAGCAAACCTTTTGGTGAATTTATTCATTTAGCACATCCGTATGTAAAGTACGGACAAAGTACGGACAAAGTACGGACGAATTACGGACGAATAACGGAGGAATAACGGACTATGAACTTTGGGACAATACGTATTACTTTACGATATTATATGACGAAAAGCATGACCCGACAGCAGATGGGGGCACAAAAACTTAAAACAAATTATTGGTGTCCGCTAAAAATCTGATAACGTTTTCAAAGACATTATTTCCTCGGACAGCCGAAATACAGGATGTATATATGCCCCAATATATTGGGAAAACGACAAAATAGAGGCTCTAAATGGCAAATATAACCATCTATGGTGTATCTTTTGTCATTTTCTAAGCTGATTTTTTAGCGGACAGCCATTAACACCCTTTCTAATGGGGCTTGTCCAACAAGAAAACGAGTGTGTTTAGGCTCTAATGCATGTTTAGCGGACAGTAATAAAAACAAATACATTTATCCCGAACAGATTCAAATAAAGTAAGTTTGTTGTCATATTTTGATGTCGGATAATCAAAAAATGTTTATCTTTGCCTCGTCAAACAAATCTTAAATGCGTAGATATGACAATTTTAGAATTAGAAGTACCAGACGATAAAATGGTGCCAAAGGTAGTTCAGGTATGCAAGATGCTTATTGGCGTGTCATCTGTAAAGGTACAGAGAGAGCCAAAGGCAAAATCTCAACACCAGTTAAACGGTGAGGATGCTTCTGAGTGTCAAAAATAGCTGACGCTCCGTCAACAAAAATTTGACGGAGCGTCAGTTTTTTATTGACGGAGCGTGGGGGATTTGTGTCATAAACACAAAGTTTACGGATGGAAAGTAGCATGATTTATTATTGTATCTATGATTTTTCGTTATTATATGCTTGGGTATTGAGAAAAAGGCAGTATATTTGCATCGTAAATATTTCAAATAGTAAAGATTATGGCAAGACCAATCAAAGAAACACCAATACTCTATGGTGAAGATGCACGCCGCTTTGAAGCAAGAATGAAGGAGAAACGTCGTATCTCACCAGAGGAAAGAGCACGTATAAATGAAAGTTATGAGTTATTCATGGATATGTTAAGACGTGGTGAAGAATTAAAGAGACAACGTAATGCAGCCAAAATTAAATCTTAAGGATCATCAATTGGTTATTTCCAAACTTGACGAAAACGAAACCGTGAAAACATTTGATTGCGGTGATTCAGACTTGAATGACTTTATCCTTTACGAGAGTCCTCTTTATCGTAAGGAGAAGTTATCTGTTACGTATGTACTGAAGAATGCAGATGACATTAACAATGAACACATAGCTGCTTTCTTCAGTCTTTCGAATGACCGTATATCTTTGACTGACTTTGACAATAAGACAAAGTACAATCGTTTCAGCCGTCGATTCAACAATCGTAAGCGACTGAAAAGTTATCCAGCTGCAAAGATAGGCCGTTTGGGAGTTGATATCCTGTATAAAGGACAAGGAGTTGGCGGAAGAGCCTTGGATTTTGTTAAGCGTTATTTTTCAACTGACAATAAGACTGGTTGTCGTTTTATTACTGTTGATGCGTATGCTGCGGTCATTCCTTTTTATCTCCATAACGGTTTTGTACCACTCAATGACGAGGATATTGACGAACCTACTCGTCTGTTATTTTTTGACCTTAACGACTTGGATGAAGATTGAAGGAAATAAAATGAAACTTCCATCACTATATCTGCCACTTTCTGCATCGTAACCATCATGTTTACGAGTAGAAAGTGGCAGTATCTCTTTGTATTAAAAGTTCGGAAGTTGCGCAACAACAACTCAAAAGTTGAGGACTTTGAATCAAATGTTGCGCGTCAATAACAACAAAGTCGAGAACTTTGGAATGATTGACGCACGTTGGCATAAAAGTGCCCATGTAGCGTCAATATTTTACGCCCAAAAGCAAGATAAGATGGAAGTGAAGTTGTGTAAAATCACTCTTTATGTTGGGTTATCGTGAGCAGAATGTCACCAGATTGCAATTCGACTTGTCCATTAGGAACAATGAAAGAGTTCCCTCGCTTAATCATCATAACAAGAGTGCCGTATGAAAAGTCAAGGTCACATAGACGATGACCTTTGACAAAATCGGCATCAGTCAAAGTTTGCTCCGCAAGTTGTGACTCCAATTCTTCAGGTAACTCTATACCAAAATCATTACCAGTCTTAGGTTCTTCTGTAGCAAGTCCAAGCCAATGGGCTACGATGGTAATGGTTGTTCCTTGTAACGATAGCGAAAGTAATGTTATTACAAAAACGACATTGAACAGAAAACCAGCATCCTCTATGCCTGCTATCACAGGGTATGTGGCGAAAATGATTGGCACAGCTCCACGCAGTCCTACCCATGACAGAAAGAGTTTTGCCTTTACAGGTACATGGAAAGGTTGAAGACAGAGGAACACAGCTAATGGCCTTGAGAAGAAAATCATAAAAAGACCTATGGCGATTGCAACTAACCATACGCTAAGCATATCGCTTGGATTGACCAGCAGGCCAAGCGTAAGGAACATGACAATTTGCAAAAGCCATGTTATACCCTGCATAAATGTATTAGTCTCACGTCGGTATGACATACGGCTATTGCCTGCTACCAATCCTGCTACATAGACAGCAAGATATCCATTACCCTTCAGTAAATCTGTAAGTGTAAACATAATGAGAATCATACTCAGTACCAGTACGGGATAGAGTGCAGAATTTGGCAGGTTTATACGATTGACAATCCATACCAAAACACGACCGAGAAGATATCCGAGGAGACCACCAACAGCGAGTTGTCCTACAATCTTTGAAGCCAGTTCCATGCCAGAAAATCCACCTGATGTTACAATCATATCAACAAGGGCAATGGTCAGTACGTATGCCATCGGGTCATTTGAGCCACTCTCCAATTCGAGTATCGGGCGCAAATTGTGCTTCAAACCGATGCCCTGTGAACGCAAGAGATTGAAAACCGATGCGGAATCCGTACTGGAGACCGTAGCTGCAAGCAACATGGAAAGAGGCAACGACAAACCGATGTCAAGCCGTGTCCACTCGGAAAGATAATAGATTAACAAGCCGGTAATACCAGTAGTCAGCATGACACCCACAGTCGAAAGTATCAGTCCTTGTGTCGCTATGGGCTGAATGTCACGCAACTTAGTGTCCATTCCTCCAGAGAAGAGGATAACACTAAGCGAAAGCATACCTATGAGTTGTGCATCCTCGTGACTATGGAACTCTAGCCCAAAGCCCTCGCTGCCAAATAACATACCTGTAAAAAGAAACAGTAACAAAGTAGGAACGCCAAAACGGTAGCCCCACTTACTGATAACGATGCTTGCAAAGATTAGCACCGAACCAAGGAAAAAGATGTTTTCTGTTGTGAATGTCATGCTTGTTTTGTTTTTAAGTTATACGAATGTCTTAATAAGCCAGTAGCATAAGATACCAGACAGATAGCCGATGAATGCAATCCAACTGATATGCTTCATATACCAGCCGAAGGTTATTTTCTCAAGTCCCATCACAACGACACCTGCTGCCGAGCCTATGATGAGCGTGGAACCGCCAACTCCTGCACAATAAGCCAGCAACTGCCAGAAGACACCATCTACTGCCATCTCACCAGCTTCTGCCACAGGGTACATTCCCATGCAGCCAGCTACAAGCGGAACATTATCGACGATACTGCTCAAGACTCCGATGATACCAGTCACGAGGTAATGATTGCCATTGAACGTACTGTCAAGCGTTTGGCCGAGAGTTGTCAGTACACCGATAGTCTCCAGACAGGCAACAGCCATCAGGATGCCAAGGAAGAAGAGTATGGTTGACATGTCGATGCGTGTAAGCATCTGTGACACACGTTTCTGCATAGCTCCATTCTCCTCTGCGCCTTTCAGATGGGCATAGAAAACCTCGGTCAGCGTCCATAGTACTCCGAGTACTAGCAGGATACCAACGAAAGGTGGCAGATTGGTTACGCTCTTGAAAACCGGTACGAAGATGAGACCGCCGACTCCAAGGAAGAATATCGTCTTACGCTGGAATGCTGTCAGTTCATTTGCTTTCTCACGTGTCATCTGCTGTTCTGACAACACGAGTTTGCCATGAAGCGACAAAGACAACAGCCATGCAGGAATTGCCATTGACATGATTGATGGCAGTATCAACTCACAGAGAACTCCAGCAGCTGTAATGACTCCCCTGTTCCACAGCATGATTGTCGTTACGTCACCAATCGGGGTAAAAGCGCCACCAGAGTTGGCTGCTATGACCACCATTGATGAGTATATGAGACGTTCGCTACGATTATCCACCAGTTTACGGAGAATCATAATCATGACTATCGAAGTGGTAAGATTGTCAAGTATGGCAGACAGGAAAAACGTCATGAAGGCAATGCGCCACAACAGTTTCTTCTTTGAACGAGTCTTCATAATGTCCCGCACAAAGTTGAAACCGCCATTCTGGTCTATCAATTCGACTATGGTCATTGCCCCCATCAGGAAGAACAACGTAGTCGATGTAGAGCCAAGATGCTTTTCAATAATGTCATTTACGGTAGAAACCATGTTGTCCCCGACTGCATTTGCGATATAATTGTCAGGTGCAATCATGAAGAGAGTCCATGTGACTACCATCAGCAGCAAGGCAATTGCAGCCTTGTTGATTCTTGTCACGCCCTCTATGGCTATCAGTACATAGCCGATGCAGAAGGACGTGACAATCATTAAAGTTAATGTTGACATATCATCATTTATGTTTATGTCGTCTGCTGCCGTATGGTTTAATATACGGCAACAGACGGAAATGCTTACTTGAACAGACGACTGATGATACGAGCCTCTTCACCCTCGAAGATAAGAGTCTCGGTGACAGGTTCATAGTTCAACCTGAGATATTGATGAAGCTGGAGTGCAACAAAATTCCAATCACGTGAGCAGCAGACCTCCATCATGTAGTTGCCGTTTACGGTAGGCTTTGGATGATAGTCTCCGATGACATCAGAAAGGATTGCTCGAGGAGAAAACATAATATGACGCAGACGTTCTCCATCTGTTGGTGTATATTCTATGGTATGAGCGTCGATAATGCTGTCTGTCGGTATGTATGTTGCCGTTGTATAGAAGCCGAAAAACGACTTTGAGATATGAACACGCACATCTCGGCAGATGTCATTCCACATCTGCAAGTTCTTTATATTTGCCATTTGATTTTCTTTTGTTAATGATACATGAATATGCGGTTACCCAGACACGAGCAACCTACATTATAAAAACACAAAAAGGGACATGTATCTAACAAAGAATGCGCCTCAACGCGATAACGTAATAATGGCGTGGAGACGCAACCACAATCCTGCTACCTGTATCAAGATGGTGCAAGAGAATGGTGAAGAAGCGGCTAAGGTGAATAGATATGTCTGAAGACAAACGTCCCAACGTTCTGCCAGACTTGCCGCCATGCGTAGGAACATGCTTGACTGTACGTGAACATACGACATTCTGTACTCCAGAACTTATGAAAGATGCAAAAGAGTTGTCGTGTGACCTGCTTTCATCCTTTCTAGCAAAAACTTTATCGGCAGAAGCACATATCTGCTCCTTCCTGTCTGTTTTATGCAAAGAGTCACCCACTCTGACTCCTGAAACAGAGCCAGAGAAACCGCTCAACATAATGAGCAAGAAGCAGATTCTAAGCAATAATGTATTCACACTTGATTCTCTTTTTACAGGTGCAAAAGTAGAAATAATTATCAAGCATACCAAAGAAATCAGGAACAAAGTCAAGGTATGTTCTATCATTGCCCCAAATCAGCAAATTTATATGATTGGAGCATGATTCAGCCATTTTCTTTTATGAATAGCATATAAGAAATATTGTATGGGAATCACATAGGTTTAAGTACTGTCAAAGTACTGACTAAGTACTGACGAATTAGAGACTAAGTACTGACTATGAACTTTAGGACAATTGACGGGTGGCAATAAGCAAATTCGTTATTCGATACGACATTATGGAATTTTATCGATTTATTCCTATATGGACAATACTGGTTGGAAAGTCGGATGTTGCAAAAGATGCTTGAAAGCGGATAAAATGGTATTTTAGGAGTTGAGGCTATCTATTCTGTGTTGTTTTATTTTGTCAGGAGGTTTATTTGGAGTAACTTTGTAGCAAATTCATTCAATCGTAAGTTACGTTACATGGAAATAAATTCTGGGTACTTTGCAGATTGCCTCTCGTCTGATTCGGATGAGGTGATAAAGGGCAAAGGACTAAATATCATACCTCCACCAGAGAAGGAACCACTGTGGAAAGGATTCTTGGAGAAATTCAAGGATCCGCTCATCATTGTGCTTGGTGTCGTGTTCGTGTTCTCCGTAGGCGTGTCGTTGTATGAGATTTACTATGCTGGCAAGAGCTGGGAAGTGATGCTCGAACCAGCTGGTGTGTTCATAGCCATGATGCTTGCCACGGGTGTTGGCTTCATCTTTGAGGTCAAGGCAGGTCAGGAGTTCGACATACTGAACAAGGTCAAGGACTCGCGTCCAGTCAAGGTGATACGTCTTGTTGACGGCAAACCTGTGATGAAAGAGATACCTAAGTCGGACGTGGTCGCAGGCGACATCGTAAGGCTTGAGAGTGGCGATGAGATTCCTGCCGACGGAGTGGTGGTTGATGCCATCTCGCTCAAGGTGGATGAGTCAATATTCACGGGAGAGCCTTATGCCAACAAGAGTGTGGAGCGTAATGAGGTAATGGAGGCAGCATATCCTGCTAATTTCCTTCTTCGTGGTGCAACGGTCATCGAGGGTAATGCCGTGATGAAGGTTACAGCCATAGGTATGCAGACAGAGGAAGGCAAGGGTGTGGCAAAGGTACAGGAAGGTAGCGACGTAAAGACTCCGCTCAACCAGCAGCTTGACAGACTTGGCAAGATGCTTTCCTCTGCAAGTTTGGTTGTTGGTGTACTCATCATCATCGGAAAGCTGATTTTCCTTTTCAGCGATGGCAACAACTTGAACAACGATGAGCCTATCGAGGTGGTGGAGTATGTGCTTCACTCCCTGATGATAGCCGTAACGCTTATCGTTGTGGCAGTACCTGAGGGATTGCCAATGAGTATCACGGTAAGCCTTGCCATGAGTATGCGTAAGATGCTGAAGGAAAACAATCTTGTCCGCAAGCTCCATGCCTGCGAGACGATGGGTGCTGCCACCGTCATCTGTACGGACAAGACGGGTACTCTCACCAAGAACCAGATGACCGTCATGGAGCATCTGTTCTTTGGCAACACAGATATGAGTGCAATAGCCCGAAGCATAGCTGTCAACTCTACAGCCGAACTGACGGAAGAGGGTGGCGAGACACGCCGTATTGGTAATCCTACGGAATGTGCCCTTATCATGTGGCTTATGCAGGAAGGGTATGACTATCGTCAGTTACGTAACGAGACACACATAACCGAGCAGCAGCCGTTCAGCACCATGACCAAGTACATGAAGACGGTTACGGCTGACGGTCATACATACTACAAGGGTGCATCTGAGATACTCCTCGAACATTGTGAGAAGATAGCAGGTGGCTGGACAAGGGAACAGATATTTGACAGATTGCATGAGTACCAGTCGAAGGCTATGCGTACACTTGGCTTTGCCATAGACGACACATTTGTGGGCATCGTCGGTATTGCCGACCCTATACGTGAGGATGTGGCTGAAGCCATACACGTCTGTCGTGACAACGCCAAGGTGAGAGTGATAATCGTGACGGGCGACACTCCTGGTACAGCCAACGAGATAGGCAGGCAGATAGGACTTATCTCCGAGGGCGAGACAGGTACGACAATAACAGGCAGCGAATTTGCTGCCATGAGCGACGAGGAAGCAAGACGACTCCTTGCCATAAAGGGTGAGAGAAGTCTCAAGGTCATATCACGTGCACGACCAGACGACAAGGCACGACTCGTTACTCTCCTCCAGCAGAATGGCGAGGTGGTTGCCGTGACAGGTGACGGAACGAACGATGCGCCTGCACTCAGCAAGGCACAGGTGGGTCTCTCCATGGGTGACGGTACGGCACGTGCCAAGGAGGCATCTGACATAACAATCATCGATAACTCATTCTCAAGTATAAACAAGGCAATACTCTGGGGTCGTTCACTCTATCAGAACATACGCAGGTTCATCATCTTCCAGTTGACCATCAACATGTGTGCCTGCATGATAGTCATGTTCGGTGCCTTCGTGGGTATTGAGTCACCACTTGGTGTGACGCAGATGTTGTGGGTAAACCTTATCATGGACACCTTTGCGGCTATGGCTCTGTCTTCGTTGCCTGCCGACAAGAGAGTCCTCAATGAGTCCCCACGTAATCCTGAGAGCAACATAATTGACCGTAGCATGGCAAAGATGATTCTTGGCTTTGGTATCTTGTTCTTCGGCATCCTTTCGGCTGTATGGCTTTATTTGCCACACGAGTATTTCTTCACCGTGTTCGTGGTTATCCAGTTCTGGAACATCTTCAACGTGAGGTATTACAACACGGATGGTAGCGTGATAAAGTCCGTGTGTCTGTTCTTCAAGGACAGGGAGACATTTAAGGCTAATACGAGCATAACATTTGTCTTGATTGCTTTGGTAATCCTCGTAGGACAGATACTCATCACCACCTTTGGCGGTAAGATGTTTGAGGTGGAAAGGGCACTCACCTTGCAGGAATGGTTGATGATTCTCCTATGTACAAGTCCTGTACTCGTGATACCAGACGGCCTGAGGAGAATTAAAAATTAAGAATTCAAAATTCAAAATTTAATGTGGAATTAGAAATGAGGAATTAGGAATGAGTAATAATAAGCACCGTCAGATGTATTTAGCCGAATGGCTATTACTCATTACTAATTGCTAATTACTCATTACACATTGCTCATTACTCATCGACAAGATATGGGTATATATACAGATTTGTTCGTAACATTCTCCAAGATTGGGGGCTTCACCCTTGGTGGTGGCTATGCCATGGTTCCCGTTATGGAGAAAGAGATAGTTGACAAGAAACAATGGCTCACCAAGGAAGAGTTCATGGACATCCTTGTGGTGGCTCAGAGTACGCCGGGTCTGTTTGCCATAGACATGGCTTCGCATATCGGCTATAAGTTCAAGGGTGTATCAGGAGGAATAGTGTCGGCACTCGGTGTGGCAGGTCCTTCCATCATCGCCATACTGCTTATCGCCATGTTCTTCCAGTCGTTCAAGGATAACGAATATGTGGAGAAATTCTTCATGGGCGTACGTCCTTGTGTCGTGGCACTCATCCTTGCCCCTTGCTTCAGTATGGCAAAGTCGGCAAAGATAACGTGGTACAACGTATGGATTCCTATCGTATGTGCCCTCCTCATCTGTGCCTTCGGTGTATCACCTATATGGTGTATTGTCGGAGCAGGAATAGGGGGATATGTGTATGGAAAAGTGGCCCCCTAACCCCCGAAGGGGGCAGCCATTCGGAACGCTTGGTACAAACATTTGTAAAATCAGAATAAGGATTAAATAATAATGGTCTCCACCCCTATCCGGAGGCCGCCCCCTTCGGGGGTTGGGGGGCTTGATATGGTATTTCTAAAATTATTCATAGTATTCTCAAAGATAGGTATCTTCAACTTTGGTGGAGGATATGCTATGCTTTCACTCATACAGAACGAGGTGGTGTATAAGAACCATTGGCTCACGGTAAGCGAGTTTACGGACATCGTGGCTGTGAGTCAGTCAACGCCAGGACCTATTGGCATCAACTGTGCCACATACGCAGGTTATACGGCAGTCATAAACGAGGGTTATCCTGAATGGATGGCTGTGCTCGGAGCAGTCATAGCATCACTCAGCATCATCTGGCTACCATTCATCCTGATGATACTTATCAGCAAGGCACTCTTGAAGCATAGCAAGTCACGAGGTGTACAATCCGTATTCGGCACACTCCGTCCTGCCATCGTCGGATTACTCGTGTCGGCAGCCGTGATGCTTATGTCTGAGGAGAACTTTGGCAATCCAAAGGAATCAACATTTGTGTTTATAGTAAGCATACTCATCTTCCTGTTCTCGTTCTTCGGAACACGCAAATTCAAGATTCATCCGATACTGATGATTCTTCTTTGCGGACTTGCAGGATTGATAATATATTAAGTTTGTGAGTTTATATGTTTTTGAGTTTTTTGTTTTCGCAGAATAAGCTATCCGCAAGAACATAAAAACTCACAAACTCAAAAACATAAAAACTTAAACAAACTTAAAAACTCAAAGAAATGACAGAAACAAGTAATACATATACACTTGACAACGGGCTAAGGATAATCCACATATCATCACCAACCAATGTGGCATACTGTGGCGTCTCGATAGATGCTGGTACTCGTGACGAACTGGAAACAGAGCATGGTATGGCACATTTCTGCGAACACATGATGTTCAAGGGAACGGAACGCCGTAAGGCTTGGCATATCATCAATCGTCTGGAGAGTGTGGGAGGCGACCTGAATGCCTATACCAACAAGGAAGAGACGGTCGTCTATTCTGCTTTTCTCAAGGAACATCTGCCTCGTGCCATAGAGCTGTTGGCGGATATCGTATTCCATAGTACCTATCCACAGAGTGAGATAGACAAGGAGTCGGAGGTCATAGTTGATGAGATAGAGAGCTATAACGACTCACCATCAGAGCTTATCTTCGACAAGTTTGAGGATATCATTTACGAGAACTCTTCGCTTGGACATGACATACTCGGTACGCCAGAGATGGTTCGAGGTTTCTCGTCAGAAGATGCCAGGGCATTTGTCAATCGCCTCTACCGTCCTGACAAGATGGTGCTGTTCGTCTTTGGAGCGGTTAAGTTCAACGATGTCGTTCGTCTTGCCAAGAAATACTTCGGCAACGAGGGTACGAAGATGATAGACAAGAACAAGGAAAATGCAAATAACGAAAATGCAGATGCTCCACCACCGCCTCCACCGCCATTATGTGCTTCGGCAGGCAAGACGATAGTGGAGAATCGTGACACGCATCAGGCACACGTCATGATTGGCTGTCCAGCCTATTCGTCAGAGTCGAACAACCGTATCGTGATGTATTTCCTCAACAACATACTCGGAGGACCAGGCATGAACTCACGCCTCAACATCGCCCTTCGTGAACACAGAGGACTTGTATATACCGTTGAGAGTTCGCTCACGAACTATACGGACACAAGTACCTTTGCCATCTACTTCGGATGTGACGATGAAGACGTGAACAAGTGTATCAAGATTGTGCGCAAGGAGCTTGACAAGCTCATGGAAGCTCCGCTCTCCGAACGTCAGTTTGCTGCCTACATGAAGCAGATAGAAGGACAGATAGGTGTGGCTTGTGACAACTTCGAGAATTATGCTCTCGACATGGCAAAGTGTTATCTCCATTATAATAAGTTTGAAGGTATGGAAGATACATACAATCAGCTACACAAGGTCACTCCAGAACGTCTTCACGAAGTGGCAAAGGAGATACTGGCAGAGGAAAGACTCGTGACGCTGGTGTTTAAGTAAAAAGCCCCACCCCAGCCCTCCCCAAGGGGGACTAATGCAATAGGTGGAGTAACAAAAAACTCTGCACTCCGCTTTCTATGTGTTGAGAATAATTAGCGAGCTTGCACTTTTAACTTTTAATTTTTAACTTTTAATTCCGTAGGAATCATGCATTACAGCATTTCAGATATAACCAAGATTATTGGTGCTAAACGAATTGGCAAGAACGAAAATACAATAAACTGGCTGCTTATTGACAGCCGTTCACTTTGTTTCCCAGATGAGACCCTCTTCTTTGCTATGAGGACTCAGAAGAATGATGGACACAAGTACATCTCTGAGCTCTACAAGCGAGGTGTGAAGAACTATGTGGTGGAAAGTAAGAGTACCTTTGTTGAGAGCAAGGAGTATGAGCAGATGAAGGATGCCAATTTCCTTGTTGTTGATTCTTCACTCAAGTCCATACAGCAGTTGGCAGCATATCATCGCAACCAGCTTGATATTCCTATCATAGCCATAACAGGTTCTAACGGTAAGACTACTGTCAAGGAATGGTTGTACCAGCTCCTTTCAATCGACTACAACGTGTGTCGCTCTCCTCGCAGTTTCAATTCTCAGGTGGGAGTTCCTCTCAGCCTGTGGCTTGTGGATAAGCATAATGACTTTGCCATCATCGAGGCTGGTATAAGCGAAGTGGGCGAGATGGACAAGATTGAGTCTATCGTCAAGCCTACTATTGGTGTGATAACAAACATAGGTGAGGCTCATCAGAAGAATTTCCTCTCTTACGACATCAAGTGTACGGAGAAGATGAAGCTCTTCAAGGGTTGTAAGAACGTAGTGCTCAACTACTCTGACACAACTATCAAGCGTTGTTCAGCCATGATACCTTCAAAGGTAGAGCGATTCACATGGAATAATGCCGACAACGACTGTAACCTCACCATCCGTAGTGTGGACAAGGAAGACAACAAGACAGTTGTCAAGTTTGAGTATCGTGGTGAAATAGGTCAATACACAATCAACTTCATAGATAATGCAGCAGTAGAGAACTCCATAACCTGCTTTGCCGTAGTCCTTGCTCTTCGTGAGTACGTAGAACAGAATAGTGGTAGCCCACGTTCAATCCTTACACTCTCAATAGAGGACTTGTGTGCAAGGATGTCACACCTTGAGCCTGTAGCCATGCGTATGGAGGTGAAGGATGGTATCAACAACTGTACACTTATCAACGATACATACAATAGCGATGTGCAGAGTCTTGACATCGCCCTTGACTTCATGTCACGTCGTCCTGACAAGAAGGAACAGACACGCACACTCATACTCTCAGATATCCTCCAGAGTGGAGAGTCGCCAAAGAGTCTTTATGGCCGTGTGGCACAGATGGCAAAGAGCCGTGGCATACAGAAGGTCATTGGAGTGGGTGAGGAGATAAGCAGTTGTGGTGGTTACTTCCCTATGGAGTTCCATGGATTCAAGAATACGGACGAGCTTCTCGTGAGCGACGTGTTCACCAACCTTCGCAACGAGTTCATCCTTATCAAGGGTGCACGTAAGTTCTCCTTTGACAAGGTTTCCGACTATCTCACACTCAAGGTTCACCAGACAATACTTGAGGTCAATCTATCTGCTCTCAAGGAGAATGTAAACTACTACCGCCAGTTTATGAAGCCTGAGACAAAGCTTGTGTGTATGGTCAAGGCAAGTGCATACGGCGTAGGTTCGTTGGAGACAAGTAAGACTCTTCAGGATGCAGGCGTGGATTACCTTGCCGTGGCTGTTGCAGATGAGGGTGCTGACCTTCGTAAGGCTGGAATAACAAGCAATATCATGATTATGAATCCTGAGATGACTTCGTTCAAGATGTTGTTTGACTACCGACTCGAACCAGAGGTGTTCAGTTTTGAACTTCTTGAAGCACTCATTCATGCAGCCGAGAAGGAAGGTATCACCAACTTCCCTATACATGTCAAGCTCGACACAGGTATGCACCGTCTCGGATTCAATTCTGAGAAGGACATGCCACGACTCATCGAGAGACTAAAGCGTCAGACAGCACTCGTGCCATGCTCCGTATTCAGCCACTTTGTAGGTAGCGACGGCGATGAGTTTGACGAGTTCTCACGTCATCAGTTTGCACTCTTTGACAAGGGTAGTAAGGAACTTCAGGCAGCTTATTCACATAAGATAATACGTCACATCTGCAACTCTGCTGGTATTGAGCACTTCCCAGAGTATCACCTTGACATGTGTCGTCTCGGACTCGGATTGTATGGTATCAATCCTCGCAACAACGAGGTGATACATAATGTAGCAACACTCAAGACCACTATTCTCCAGATACGTGACGTTCCGGCAGGCGACTCTATCGGCTACAGCCGTCGTACAGTACTTGAGCGTGACAGTCGTATTGCCGCTATACCAGTTGGCTATGCCGACGGACTTGACCGTCATCTTGGCAATAGAAAGTGCTATTGTCTCGTTAATGGCAAGAAGGCTGAGTATGTGGGCAATATATGTATGGACGTGTGCATGATTGATGTAACAGATATAGACTGTAAGGTAGGCGACTATGCCGTCATCTTTGGTGACGAGCTTCCTGTCACGACTCTTAGCGACGTGATAGGTACTATTCCTTACGAGGTACTTACAGGTGTATCAACACGCGTTCAGCGTGTATTTGTACAGGAATAAACTTCTTAATTCAAACACCATGCGCATAATACTATCATTTCTTCTCTCGTTGCTTTCCATCTGCACCTTTGCACAAGGCAAGGTGACGGATTACGTTGACCCTCGCATAGGAAGTGAGGGATTAGGTCGTGTGTTCATCGGTCCAAGTTGTCCGTACGGAATGGTCAAGCCAGGTCCTGATTGTGGTGTGGACAACAACGCTGGATGGGCAACGATGCCTGCCATGGTGAGCGGCTTCTCCCAGACACATGTGAGTGGTACTGGTGGCGGTCCTAAGTATGGCAATATCCTGCTTGATATGTTCGATGAGCCACAGCATCGCACGTCGGAGGATATACGATTGGGGTATTATGCGTGCAACCTTCAGGAGAGCAAAGCTAAGGTAGAGATAACAACGGCTGAACGTGCTTCTTACTATCGTGTGACCGTTCCACATTCTTCTCCAGTAAAGCTAAGGTTCGACCTTGAGCATTTCCTTGGCAAGAGTCCTGTGCCAAAGGCTCGTGAGGCTCAGCAATACGAAGGTAGTCGTCTGTTGACTTCTACACCTGATGCAGCAAGCGGATGGCAATGTATCAGCGGAGGCTGGAACAATGGTGCGCCTTACAAGGTGTTCTTCTTTGCTAAGATGAAGAAGACAGCAGGCACAAAGGAGGATGTGGCAGACATAAAAATTGGTATCAGTTTCGTATCTGTTGACAAGGCAAGACAGAACCTCGAAGAAGACATTCCTCATTGGGATTTCCAAAGAACATACGATGAATGTATAGACAAATGGGAAAGGGTGCTTGGCAAGGTACAACTTGCAGAAAGCACACCTGAACGTGAGAAAAGGATGTTCTATACAGCCTTGTACCATACCATGCTCATGCCTGTTGACCGCACAAAGGATAATGGTCTCTACGACGACTATTACGCTATATGGGACACATACCGAACAAGCACTCCTTTACTATCGCTTATAGACCCAGAGAGGGCAACAGCTATCGCAGCCTCATTGCTTGATATCTACAAGCAGACAGGCTACATGCCTGATGCACGTAGTGGCAACTCCAACGGAAGGACACAAGGCGGAAGTAATGCAGAGATTGTCATAGCCGATGCACTTGCCAAAGGACTCAAGCTTGACTACAAACTTGCACTCGAAGCCATGATAAAGGATGCTACCGTAGCTCCAAAGGATGATGAGGCTGAAGGTCGTGGTGGACTGAAGGAATACAATACTCTCGGCTATGTACCTTACGGAGTGGCGAGAGGTGGTAACCGTACCGTTGAATATGCCTTTTGCGACTGGGCTATTGCACAAGTGGCAAAGCATCTTGGCAATCAGAAGGTATATGACAAGTATATGGCTCAGAGCAAACGTTGGAAGAACCTATGGCGCATGGATTATGAACATGATGGGGCAAGAGGCTTTATCATGCCACGTAATGCAGAAGGCGAATGGCTTGACTCCGTTCCGTTTGGCCATAGCAGGCTAAACCCTCAGGCGTTCCACTACACTCCGGATGTAAGCTATGAAGGTCCATGGTATTGTGCATGGTGGGATTGCTTCTTCTATGAGGCAAGCAGTTGGGAATACTCGTTTAGTATCCCTCATGACATTCCTGCACTTGTGGAGGCTTGTGGAGGCAAAGAAGCCTTTGAACGCAGACTTGACACGTTCTTTGCTCATGGATATTATAATGTGGCAAACGAACCTTCGTTCCTCACGCCTTGCCTGTATCATTGGGTAGGTCGTCCTGACAAGACATCATATCGTGTTAAGTCAATCATCAACCGTAATTATAGTGATGCTGTGGATGGTATTCCAGGTAATGATGACGGAGGAGCCATGTCAAGTTGGTATGCTTTTCATGCTATGGGACTATATCCTAATGCGGGACATGACTATTATATTGTACATGAGCCTCTGTTAGACAGTCTTACCATTAACTTGGACAATGGCAAGAGATTAAGGATAAAGACTATCAAGGGCAATAAAAGTCAGACATTCTTTAATGGAAAGCTATTGCAAGACAATAGGATTACACATAGTCAGTTGTTGATGGGTGGTGAATTGTGCATAGAGAAGCCACAACAGTACCGCTTTGTCTATAAGCTACATGGACAGACACGCCGTTTTGATGTTACGTTCAGCGAGACAGCAGACGGACAACTCATCCTTAGATGGGGCATAAAGCGTAACCTAAGATACTGGGAAGGCGACTACGCCATGTCTGCCTCAGCACGTGCCCATGCAACGAACATAAGCTACATACAGCCTCTTGACGGACAGCACATAGACCTGCCTGACGCAGACCTATTCGGAGTCATATCAAGAGACGTATATAATGACATTATCAATAATGGTAAATGTCGTATCAGCAATACCGACTACATCCTCATAGACTCTGACGATTCCCTTCTCCATATCAAGGACAACGTAGAAGGTACAGAGATGTGGATAAAGAAGGACATTACCCTCCCTCTCATCATGCGAATGACGAACAATCCAGTAGAGATAAACTATGAGGTGAGCGAAATGTAATTGCTTGTACATCAGTCATACGGAACTATGTAGGTAGTCGTCGGACATACTAGCGCTAACAGGTCACGCAGACTAGTGCTAGTCTGTCATACAAACTAGTACTAGTCTGTAACGCAAACTAGCGCTAGTCTGGGCGACCTGTTTATGTATGTATTTTAGAGTGTCTTGATAAACTCGTCCCAGTCCTTTGCACCACCCTTCATGTATAACCTGATTTTATTCCTATTTTTTATGTATCACGAAGTTTTTCCGTATTTTTGCACCATGAAAAAACATTATGTTGAAAAAAATTGATGATACCATTTGACTTCTGACACTTACAATCGTATAATGGTTGTAATCACTCAAGAAAATGAAACAAATCGATTCTGAAATATTAACAAGATGCCAAAGTGGAGACAAGGCTGCCTTCCATATTGTGGTGCAGACATACCAGCAGATGGTGTGGTCGCTCGCTCTTAGGATGCTGTGCGACGTGGAAGAAGCCAAGGATGCCACTCAGGAGGCCTTCATCAAGGTGTGGGTCAACATCCGAAGATATGACGGGTCGAGTTCTTTCTCTACATGGGTTTACAGCATAGCGTCACGCATCTGCCTCGACAGGATGAAAAAGACAAAGAGGCTTGTACCTCTGCCAGATGACGAGACGGTACTCAGGGAATATGCTACGGTCAATGATCCACAACGGCAACTGGAAAATGGTGAATGGGTGGCAATACTGCGACTCCTGTCCGATAATCTGAGTGACAAACAACGACTGGTATTCACTCTCTCGCATCTTGAAGGACTTGATTCTACGGAGATAAGTGCAATAACGGGAATGGATGCCAAGCAGATAAAGAGCAACCTATATGTTGCAAGACAAACAATAAGGGAACAACTTAAACGATTGGGATATGAATAAGACAATAGATGACATACTCGCAGGTTTAGAGAATCAGCAACCAGTACTCCACGATGCCGACAAGCTGACGGAACAGATAATGATGAATCTGCCAGATATACAACTCGATGCTACGGACAAGAAGGTAGTAGCAAGGCAGAGACAAGGCATAGGCAAGGCAGAGGTTATCATCAATATTGTGAGAGTCGTTAGTTCCGTGGCTGCTATGTGGCTTGTTGGTCTCTTTGCCTATACGTTTGTAGATACTCCTGATAATGGAAATGAAGAGAAAGCAATTGCAAAAGTTTATATAAACACATCAAACGAGCCTTCTTCACTTTGTGGCACTCTTAAGGTTGCGTACAAAAACCACACGGAGAAGAAGACGAAATCCCTCTACTCGCTGTGGAAGGAATACAAGAAGTCTAACATCTAAAAAACGAATCATTATGAAAAAGATTAATTCTATCTTCATACTCATTCTTGCACTCATAGCCATCACATCATGTGACAAAGCAAGAAACGTGAACGTCAATACAGTAATCAACGAGGACGGTACGTGTACTCGTGAGGTCAGCTATGAAACTACGATGACTCAGGAGAATCGTGACATTAACTGGGGAAAGGGCAAGACAGGTCATGCGCTACCAGTGCCAGAGAACATCGACGTTGAGAGCATGACATTCAGCCACAACGAGATTAAGGGCGATACCGTCAAGTCTGTATTCACACAGAAGTATGCATCCGTGGAGGAAATGCACAACAAGAGTCCTTTCATGCTTGATGGCAAGCCTTTGAAGTCAAAGGTGGAATATAAGAAGGAGAACAGCTTCTTCTATACAACATACACCTATGCGGAGACTTTCGAAAGCCTGAAGGATGAGCTTCCTATACCTGTTGACAGCATAGGCAACAAGGACATAGTACAGTATTGGTTCAGAGGCTATCCTGATATTAATATCATGTGTGATGAGCACGGCAATTCTCTTCCAGGTTCTGAGGTTGCAGTCAGAATACAAGAGATAGAGGAAAAGGTAGATAAATGGGTGGATAATAATATTATTACGGTTTACTTCAATACAATGGCCCAATATTACGACTCTATCCAGAATCCTCCTGTGACAAAGGATGAGTTTCTCGCATCACGCAAAGACTTCATAAAATATTTCGAGAAGAATTTCGAGGTGAAACTTGACACGCTCGATACAGACATACGTTTGTGTTTCGATGGCTACTATAAGTCAAACGCATACGACATCTTCTTCGATGACGGCTGCAAATACAATAAGGAGATAGACGAAAAGATTATTAAGCTATTCAAAATCCTTGATATCGACATCCGACACACAGTCACTATGCCAGGAAAAGTATGCGCAGGCAACAGAATACGTTTCAATTATGATGAAGACGGAACTGGACATTTCACAATCTCTGGCGGAGACCTTATCACAGGCGACATGTACTACTCCATATCTACCCGTCAGTATCATCCTTGGGCATTCGTCTTGACTGGTCTTGTCATCCTGATTGCCGTATGTAGCATCATCTACGGAAAGAAGATGAAGAAGTAACGCAAACAATATTATCTGGGCAGGAAAAACTTTTTTCCTGCCCAGATAGTGTATTTAGAAAGATATTAGGAAAGTATGTCAATAAAATGAAGTATATTTGCATCGTAAATTGAAAAATATAATAATCAGGACAATGTTAGATAAAAGTTGCAAGATTTATGTTGCAGGACACAACGGACTTGTTGGTTCTGCTATATGGAATAACCTCAAGGCTCGTGGCTACAACAACCTCGTAGGTCGCAGTCACAAGGAACTTGACCTTACTGACCAGTATGCCGTCAAGAAATTCTTCGACGAGGAAAAGCCGGATGCTGTTGTACTTGCCGCTGCATTCGTGGGCGGTATCATGGCTAACAGCCTCTACCGTGCCGACTTCATGATGATGAACATGAAGATTCAATGTAACGTATTCTCTGAGGCTTACGCTCACGGAGTTAAGAAGTTCCTCTTCCTCGGCTCTACATGTATCTACCCAAAGAATGCACCACAGCCAATGAAGGAGGACTGTCTCCTCACTTCCGAACTTGAATACACCAACGAGGAGTATGCCATTGCCAAGATTGCAGGTCTCAAGATGTGTGAGAGCTACAACCTACAGTATGGTACAAACTATATAGCAGTAATGCCTACAAACCTCTATGGTCCTAATGACAACTTCCACCTTGAGAACAGCCACGTCATGCCAGCCATGATGCGTAAGGTGTATCTCGCAAAGCTTATTCACGAGGGTGACTGGAAGGCAATACGCAAGGACCTCACCATCCGCCCTGTTGGTGCTACCATCCCTGAGAACGGTGAGAAGGTACGTTACGAGGTGAACGGAGAGAGCGACGAGGCAACAATCCTCAAGGTGCTTGCATGGTACGGCATAGAGAACAACAAGGTCACACTCTGGGGTACAGGTACTCCACTCCGCGAGTTCCTCTGGAGCGAGGACATGGCAGATGCCTCTGTACACGTACTCCTCAACGTAGATTTCAAGGACATCATCGGCATAGAGAAGTACTCTTCTGTTCACTACGGAGCAAGCACAGATGGTGCTGTTGACCGTAACCATAGCGCAGGACGTGGTGGTGCAATACCAAGCCTCGGCGAGATACGTAACTGCCACATCAACGTAGGTACAGGTAAGGAACTCACTATCCGTCAGCTCTCAGAACTTGTCGTTAAGGCTGTAGGCTTCGAGGGCGAGGTTGCCTTCGACTCAAGCAAGCCAGACGGTACTATGCGTAAGCTTATCGACGTAAGCAAGCTCCACTCCCTCGGATGGACACACAAGGTGGAAATTGAGGACGGAGTACAGAAGCTCTTCGAGTGGTATAAGGAATCAATAGCCTAAAGGCAAGTTAAAAGTTATAAGTTAAAAGTTAAAAATGCCAGTTATCATAAGGCATATTTAACTTTTAACTTCTTAACTCAACTTTTAACTTTTCATTTTTAACTTTTAACTCTCCGAAGGAGTTATGCATAAATCCATACTTGTAGTTGATGACAACGAGGCAGTACGCGTGTCATTGAAATACCTGCTCAAGAAGATGTTTGAGAAGGTAGTACTGATTGATAATCCTGATGCCATACAGACAGCTATGGAGGAGGAGACATTCAGCGTGGTACTGCTCGATATGAACTTTGCACTTGGACTCAACACGGGTAATGAAGGACTCTTTTGGCTTGAACATATCAAGCATCTTCATCCTGAGATACCAGTGGTATTGTTCACGGCTTACGGCGACATAGAGTTGGCAGTTAGGGGACTCAAGAAGGGGGCAGCCGATTTTGTAACCAAGCCTTGGGACAACGACAAGTTGCTCTATACGCTTAATCGTGCCATAGAAGCAGAGAATGAAATCATTCCGCTTGCAGAGCTTGAGACTAAGCATATTCGTGCAGCCATTGACAAGTGTGGCGGTAACATGAAACTTGCAGCCGAGATGCTCGGCATAAGTCGTCAGACGCTGTATAATAAGATGGGCCCCCTAACCCCCGAAGGGGGCAGCCTTCGGGTCAAGGGGTATAGGGGAAACTAACAATTGATAATTGACAATTGATAATTTAAGTTAACATAATCCGGAGGCCGCCCCGTTACTTCCCTGCGGTCAGTGAGATCGCTTCGCTAAGTTTGGGGGTCTGGAGGCTTTTATGTATCACAGTTCATTATATTCCACAGCGCTTGAAGCCATACGTAATAATGACTTCTCGTTCCGTATTCCTGAGGAGAAGGCAACCTTCCCGGGCGAACGTGCTGCGATACAGACCATCAACCGCATGATGGAGGTGATGCAAGAGCAGAGGCAGAACATAGAGATGGCATCATGGGAAAGGATAACACGTATCCTTACTCACGAGATAATGAACTCACTCGCCCCAATCGTTTCGCTCAGCGATACGTTTCTTGAAGAGGAGACGATAAAGAACTCCGACCTTTATGAAGGAATGAAAGCTATTCACGACACGTCAGAAGGACTTATTTCCTTTGTGGATAGCTACCGCAAGTTCTCGTCACTTCAGAAGCCTCAACCAGAGGATGTGAATATTAGAGAGTTGCTCGACAACATTAGCAACATAGGCATAATACCAGAAAACGTAAGTTTAGAGACAAAGATTGAACCAGAGGACATCAGCATAAATGTTGACCCTAACCTCATACGTCAGGTACTCATAAACATAGTGAAAAACGCAGTTGAGGCTGGTGCTACGCGTATTCTCATTTACGCATTCAAGTATGATGATGCTCCAGTCCGAATACGTATCTGCAATAATGGTCCTCGAATAACGGACGAAGAGCAACGTGAGATATTCGTACCGTTCTTTACAACTAAGCGCACGGGCAATGGCATAGGTCTCAGCCTTTGCCGACAAATAATCAATATAAGTGGTGGAAGTATCACCCTCCTGCCTACTGGTACAAATGGCTGGAACGTGAGCTTCCAGATAACAGCGGCAGAAAATTCAAAATTCAAAATTCAAAATTCAGAATTGGGTGTTCATTAAAACACAAAGAGCACAGAGGACTCAGAGAGTTAAAAGTTATAACACTCTCCGAGTCCTCTGTGTTTTGACTTATTAGCCGAAGCTGACGCTTCGGGCACAGTGGCAAACCAACCACGAAAAGCAACCTCAGCAAATAAGGTAACTTTATTCCTCCCCCTTGGGGGAGGTTAGGAGGGGGCTTTCCCTCCCCCACGGGGGAGATGGAGGGGGGCCGTTCTTATTTCACCTCAATAATCCTACCGTCAAAGAGGTTTATGATTCTATCCGCGTATGCAGCATCACGTTGATTGTGTGTAACCATGACTATGGTTGCACCTTCCTTGTGGAGTTCTGAAAGAATCTGCATTGCCTCCAGTCCGTTCTTTGAGTCGAGGTTACCTGTTGGCTCGTCGGCAAGGATGAGTTTCGGCTTGGAGATTATAGCACGTGCAAAAGCTACACGTTGCTGCTGACCGCCCGAAAGTTCGTTAGGATAGTTCTCAGCCCGATGACTCACCTCCATCCTGCGGAGAGCCTCCGTCACCAGTTCCTTACGTTCGTTGGCAGGATAATTGAGGAGCTTGAGCGGTAGTTCCACATTCTCATATACCGTAAGCTCGTCAATAAGGTTGAAAGCCTGGAATATGAATCCGAGCTTCTTGCGACGGAAGATAGTCATCTGATAATCGGAGAAACCGTCTGTATCCTCGCCATCAAGTATATATTTACCTTCTGTCGGACGGTCTATCAGTCCGAGTATATTGAGAAGTGTGGTCTTGCCAGAGCCAGAAGGTCCCATGATGGCTACGAACTCGCCTTGTTCCACCGTGAGGCATATATCCTGAAGTGAAACTGTTTCTGATGTCTTTGAATGAAAGACCTTGCGTATATTGTATAACTTAATCATATTATTCTGTTTTAAGTGCATTTGAAAGATTTTTATCGTTTGTGTTTATTGAGTGCAATACCACAGATATAACGATTATTGCTGTAATGATGATGAATGATACAGAAAGCAGCATCATATCAGTTAAAAAACTGTGTTTTGCCACATGAATTGATAAATAATCAGACCATCCAAAGTACAATGCATAATCTATTGCACTTGCCATGTAAAAGAATAGAATTATCTCCGCAACGATGTAATACATCACAGATGATTTAAATAGCAACTTGACGTAATGCTTTATGTTCATTATTGCAAGTTCAACATTTGTCGTGCCCAGTGCCTTGCGTATGGCAATGCTTCGGTACATATATCTGTTCTGTTGCATAATCATACAGAAAAGCGTGACGAAGATGATGAACATACAGCTTATGCCAAAGAATACGTTTGTTGTTTGATGTTTGTCTAACTCATAATTATGCGTTAACATTTCATTTGCGATTGTATTTATTGATTTGGATATCAATCTGCACAAAGGATATAATGCCATGAAGAACTGTACACTCAGCATCCAGTTTCTTACCTTTCGCATCTTTCTGTCCATACCGACCTTTGCTTTCAGTACTCTGTCCATAGGCATACTTGTGGAGTACCACGCAGCACAGAGTCCGCACAAAGCACCAATAGACAATGCCACGAGCAATGTAATCCATACCATCACCTTGTTGTCCTCAATACTCATACTCGTACACATGTACTGTCCAAGTTGCTTGCCAGAATCCACATAGCCTATGATGAACATTGCCAACATGAACGCCACGAATGCCATAAACATGTATCTTGCAGTCTGACACATCCATACATAACGTTTTGATGTACCTATGACCATCCTTATGTTCAGGTTCTTCATCTCCAGAGGAACAGTGGTCATGGTAATATTCACAAGACATATCACAGCCATGAACACTATTATCATCGCAAGCATGATGAAGTTGATTGAATTATTTTTATTGAACCATCCGAAATTGTCGTACATGTTATTCTCATCGTACAAGTGGTACACAATAAACTGTGCAGGACGCTGAGAGCTAAGCATGAAGAAAGAAATCTCGGTATCGTTCTTCTTGACGATAGAGTCTTCCTTGGCATCGTAGTTGTTAGGATTGCTAACGCCCACCTCAACGTATTCTGACTTGCTTGGCAGTTCATCGAGATACTTGTCGATGGTGTGCTTTATTCTTTCCAATGTAAGATGACTGTTGTCTTCAAGGTCAAATATGTACTTTAACATATCATACTCCACCAATTGTAAGATGTCATCATTTGTACTCAGATAGATATTATTGGCAATACCAGTGTATTTTGGGAAGTCCTCATACACGCACACCACTTGCTCCGAATGGTAGTTTGTCCTGTCGCACCACCTGAGTGTACGACCAACGGCAGGCATGTCCTTGCCAAACACCTCGTCAGCCACGGAACGTGGGATGATGGCTCCGCACTTAATGGCAATGAATGTGGTGTCTATGAACTTCTTAGGCTTATTTTTTATTGTTGTGTCATTCTGAGCAGTTATGTACTCAGGATTACGCATCCTGAATTTCTCACGTGAAACCTTGTTTACGAAGTCGAGCGAACCCTCAAGCACTTTCGGATGGAGTATCTTTATGTTGTTCTTTGTCACAAAGCAGAAGTCGTGGTCATCCTGATTATACACCCCTTTCTTATAAAGGAAAGTGTTATTATAAGGAATGGTTAATACATAGTTCCTCAGCTCCAGCTTCTTGCGCATAATAGTGTCTGCAACACTTTTTATTATATCTGTTTTCCATGGATTATTAGCTCCTGGATAGCAACTTATTACAATAAGATCCTTCTTAGCTTCACGTGAGTTTGACACGTTCAGTCCAAACGATGACTGAATCATAAAGAAGTAGAAGGTACACAAAGCCACAATCAGAACCATCGTCATCAATGTTCTGACCACCCATGTATGAATCTTGTTTTGTCTTTGTATGCTCATAATCATGTTTTGTTTTGCGCAAAGTTAAGAACATTATCATTCTTTATCAAAGCTTTTTTTACCATTATGTCTTATGTGTCTAAAATAAATACACTGTCGTGTCCAGATTTTGGACACGGCAGGTATCTCGATTGATGGAAATATACCACCTTGCGGTGGCTGTTTTTAGAACCCGCTGCCGAGGGCGGCTAAATGCGCAATCTGCGCAATCTTTAGGCCAATCTTACCATCTTTTTATTTTATCAATTAGAAAAGTGATTAAATCAGGTTAAAATGTGGGTAGAAATTTTGTTATGTGCAGAATAGTTCGTTAATTGGATGTGTTAAATGAAAAATTGGTGAGCCACCAACTGTAAATTGGTGAGTCACCAGTTTGAAAATGGTGGTGCACCAATTTTGAAATGGTGAAGCACCAAATTTTAATTGGTGGTACACCAGTTTTCAATTGACCACGGTGAATGATATAAAACAACCGCATAAATATAAAGATTGAACCATGTCAAAATTAAGAATGAAGGTAAGCAAGTCAAGAAAGAATAATCTTGCCAACAAGAAAATGGGCTATGTAGCCAGACTTATAACCAACGGTACAGCGTCGCTTGATGAGATGGCAGAGAATGCCAGTCACAACACGACGTTGCACAAGGCAGAGTTGAAGATGGCATTTGAGATGTTGATGGAGGAGGTGGCAAACATGCTGGAGCAGGGTTATATTGTTGACCTCGGGCGTGTGGGCAAGATTTATCCTCGTTGTACTTCAAACTGGGTGGAAAAGGCTTCTGACCTCTCGCTCGATGACGTGAAACCTACGCTCTACTACCATCCTGGCGACGACATCGCTGGTGCCGTTCGTAGTGCCGTGCTGCAATGGAGTGAAGGCAATTCGTAATTCAGAATTCACAATTCATAATTCATAATTCATAATTGGCTGCGCAATAGGGGAACTTAAAAACACAGAGAAAGCAGAGGACTCGGAGAGTTTAATGTTATAATGCTCTCTGAGTCCTCTGCTCTCTGTGTTTATGCTTACTGGCCGAAGCTGACGCTTCGGGAACTGTGACAAGCAAGGTAACTTTATCTCTCCCCCACGGGGGAGCCGGAGGGGGGCCGTGGGCCGTAGTCCGTCCTTATATTATTGGAATGCTCTCACCGTTTATTTTACGGAAGAGGTCGAGTGCAAAGACGTCGGTCATACCAGACACATAGTCGAGGACAGCCATGATGCGTGTGTAGGTGTCGGGACTATAAACGTCGTACTGCGAACTGACACGGTTGAGCAGGAGACCAGAATAAGCCCTGTCAGGATGCATGGCTGCATCTGTGAACAGTTCGATGAGCGTGCGGATAATCTTGTAACCAGCTAACTCAATATCAACGACGTCCTTGCTATGATAAATCTTGGCGTATGATGCTTTCACACACTTCTTGTAGGCAGCGAGTATCTCTGGACGACAATGGTCGATGAGTGCTCCCTTGAACGTACCTGCAAGGATATCCTCCTCGTTATCCACGAAGACGCGGACACATTCATGCTCAAGTGTTCCGATGGCGAATGAACGGAGATAGACTATTTGCTCGTTCTTGTCATCAATACATTCCTGAATGATGCGGTTTTCTACGTCGGCACGCTTGTCTTCAGGAACGAATCCCATGAGGAGGTTGCGTGTCTCCTCAAAGGTGAGAATCTTCAACTTGTGAGCATCCTCAATGTCCATAATCTCATAACATATATCGTCGGCAGCCTCAACAAGATAGACGAGAGGATGGCGTACACCCTCGGTCAGTCCGAGTTCTTCGGCTATCTTGTGGTATGTGTCAGCCTCGTCCTGAAAGAATCCGAACTTCTGCTTCGTTGCCTTATGTGCAGGGAACGGATACTTGATGATGGATGCAAGTGTGGAATATGTGAGTACGAATCCACCTTCGCGACGTCCCTTGAACTTATGGGTGAGAAGGCGGAAAGCGTTGGCATTACCGTCAAAGTGAGTAAGGTCAGCCCACTCGTCACGTGTGAGTACACTCTTGTATTCAAGTCCTGGACCTTCTGTGAAGAATGTGGCAATGGCACGCTCACCAGAGTGTCCAAATGGAGGATTACCCATGTCGTGGGCAAGACAAGCAGCTGACACGATGTCGCCAATCTCGCTCAGGTGTGTGTGGATGAGTTCTGGATGACGTTCGAGAAGTCGGCGTGCAGAGTCGTCACCGAGTGAACGTCCCACGCTTGCCACCTCAAGAGAGTGGGTGAGTCGGTTGTGTACGAATATGCGTCCTGGCAATGGAAATACCTGTGTCTTGTTCTGAAGTCGTCTGAATGGAGCTGAGAAGATGAGACGGTCATAATCTCTCTTGAACTCTGTGCGTTCTTCTATGCGGTTCTGGTACTTGTGTTCCTGTCCCAGACGTTTATTTGATAGTAATTGTTCCCAATTCATGTCATGTATGTTTTTGTGCAAAAATAGTCATTTTTTTTGTTTTTATCCTTTGTTTGTCATTACAAATATGTTAAATCAGTTTATTTGGGAGTAATAATGAATCATCTATTGTGAATTATGAGGTGGCAAACGACTATTTATGAATGGTTTTTATTATCTTTGCGGAAAAATAATTATAGGAAGTTCAGCTATTGCCTGTATTATCCATACAGGAGTTAACAATTATATGTTGACAGATAAAAGTTGAGTTGAGAAGTTTTGAGTTCATGTCTGCAACGTGGAATATGGGTAATCTCAAACTTTTAGCTATTAACTTTTAATTTTTAGCTCTTACATAATGAGAATGAATAATGCAATATAGCTTTGCTTCCATTGAAAGATAGAAATATAAACTGTATGAAAGTTCAGATAATTAACAAATCACATCATGCACTTCCTGAGTATGCCACTCCACAGAGTGCTGGCATGGATATCAGGGCTAATCTCGATGAACCAATAACGCTTAATCCGTTGGAGCGCAAGCTCATCCCTACGGGTTTGTACATGGCTCTCCCTGCTGGATATGAGGCTCAGGTACGTCCTCGTTCAGGACTTGCAATAAAGAAGGGAATCACAGTACTCAATACTCCTGGTACAGTCGATGCTGACTACCGTGGTGAGGTGTGCGTTGTCCTTGTCAACCTTTCAAACGAACCATTTGTGGTGAACGATGGTGAACGTATTGCTCAAATGGTTATTGCCAAGCACGAGCAACCAGAACTTGTTGAAGTGGATGTGCTTGACGAGACAGAGCGTGGTGCTGGTGGATTCGGTCACACAGGAACGAAATAAATTAAAAGTTAAAAATTAAAAGTTAAGAGTTAAGATTTTGAGGGAGTATAGAACCTGACCAAGAACTAAAAAACTTAAAAACTCAAAAACTCAAAAACTCAAGAACTTTAAAACTGATTATCCCAGTCTCTATGGTAACTTTGCCCCCTCCCCATAGAGGGGGAGGGCTGGGGAGAGGGTCTTTAAATATCTATATGATGAGATTATTGACAATATTGCTTCTGTCGTTGATGTTCTGTGGCAACATGAATGCACAGAATGAAAAGAGCGACTACATACTTTTTGAGGCTTCAAGGCAGATGGCACAGGGAAACCTTTCTGCTGCCTATGAATTGTTTGACTATGGAATGAAACTTAATCCACAGTCAGGAACGGCACGCTACTATCTTGCTACACTCAACAGGTATATGCGCAACGACAGCATTGCCTTGAAGGAGATGGAAGAGGCTGTTAGATTGTACCCTGACAACTACTGGTACAAGGACATGCTTGTCAAGTTCTACTTTAATGCTGGCAAGAAGGCTGAAGCTCAGAAGGTGCTTGAGGACATGGCTTCCACATTCCCTGACAAGTCTGATGTCTTGATGATGCTCATCGACCTCTATGCGTCAAACAATGACTATGAGAACATGGTCAAGGCTCTTGACAAACTGGAGGTGAAAGAGGGCAAGTCTGAACAGCTCAGTATGGAGAAGTTCCGCATCTATGTACGTCTCAAGGACGAGAAGAGTGCCTTCAAGGAGATGCGCGCGCTTGCTGACGAATACCCTAATGACCTCAGATATCAGGTACTCATAGGTGACCTCTACCTTGACCAAGGTACTGACGAGAGTAAGGCAAAGGCGTTTGAGCAGTACAAGATGGTGGAGGCAAAGGACTCTTCAAATGTCAATGTGCTTATTTCCCTTTCCAACTACTATCAGAAGGAGGGTAATGACTCACTCTGTCAGGAGTATATTCTCAAGATGGTGACCAACCCTAAGCTTGAACGCAACGTACGTCTCCAGCTCGTTGGAGGTCTCGTGTATGAGAATCTTCAACCAGGAGGTGACTCAATAAAGATGCTAAAGCTGTTTGACAAGATTCTTGCCATGCCGCAGGAGGACGCTACGATGCACGAGTTGTGTGCAAGATACATGGCTTCGTCAAATATGTCGAAGGAACGTCTCAAACCTGTGCTCAAGGATATGCTTGCCATTGAGCCTGAGAGCGAGATTGCACGTAACCAGTTGCTTGCATACGCCATTGAGGAGAATGACTCTGCAAGTATATATTCGTTATGCAAGCCAGCCGTAGAGTATGGAGCAAGCGAGCCGATGTACTACTTCTACCTCGGTATTATATATTATCAGCAGTCAAAGTATGATGCCGCAATAGAGACATTCAATAAAGGCGTGTCACATACAGATGCCAAGACTAATCTTGACCTTACAGTAAGGCTTCACTCACTCCTCGGTGACCTCTATCATCAGACAGGTTTCCCGGAAAAGGCGTTTCAAGAGTATGACTCATGCCTCATCTACAGATACGATGACGCATACGTGCTCAACAACTATTCATATTATCTCTCACTAATGAAAAAAGACCTCGATAGGGCAGAGAAGATGAGTAAGCGTTCCAACGAACTGGAGCAGGACAATGCTACTTATCTCGACACCTATGCTTGGATTCTCTTTGTCAAGAAGGACTACAGTGGAGCAAAGGAGGTAATAGAGAAGGCTCTCGGCGTCATGGGTGACGATATAGACGAGAGCGATACTACCATATTAGAGCATGCTGGCGATATATACAGCCGATGTGGTGAGAAGGACAACGCAATGAGATACTGGCTCAAGGCTAAGGAACTGGGCGGAAGCGACAATCCTAAGGCACTTGACAAGAAGATAAAGAAGAGAAAATTGTAAAGATGAAAAGACTTGTAATCGTATTATCAACAATCGTGCTCCTTGCATCATGCCGTTCGTCAAAAAATATGACGAAAGATGATGTCACGGGCAAGAAGGTGGAGACCATTACACAGACAAGGAAAGCACCATCACACAAGGAGATAGCCTCAAAGGTGAGGGTGAGGCTCGTGTATGATGGTGACAAGGAATTGTCAACCAACGGACAGCTAAAGATGAGATGGGACGATGTGATACAGATTTCACTCGTTGATCCTCTGCTTGGAGTGATGGAAGTAGGACGCATGGAAGTGTCAAAGGACTCTGTACTTGTTCTTGACAGAGTAAACAAGCGTTATATTTCCGAGACTTATCAGAAGTTAAGTTCACTTGCTGGAAGGACAATTACATTTGAGAATGTAGAGGATATATTTTGGAATCAGGTACAGAATACAGGTGCTAACGGTACAGTCACATTTACTATTCCTATGAGCAAGCCTGTGACTTTCGAACTGCGACTTGGCAACCTCAACTACGATTCTGGATGGGACGGACATACAGCCGTGTCACCTAAATACCAGCGAGTATCTATCGAAGCTCTCTTTAAAGCAATGCTGAATTATAATGAATAGAAAATACATATTACTGCTCCTTACTCTCGTCCTTTGTCTTCCTATCTCAGCTCAGACAAAGAAGACAACTACTGCCAAGAAGCAGTCAACATCCAAGACCATAAGCAAAAACGCTGTTAAGAGCAAAGCGCAGCTCCAGAAGGAGAAAGCCGCACTCGAGAAACAGCGTAAGGCTGCTGCACAGAAAGCGGCAGCACTCAATAAGCATATCAAGTCGAACCTCGACAGCGTGCTTATCCTCGACAACAAGATAGGCAAGCAGAAGGTGGCTATCGACAGCCTCAATACCGAGGTTAAGGTGCTCAACGACACCATCGACTCACTCTCTGGTGAGCTTGGTCGTCTCCAGAAGGAACTTGACATCAAGAAAAAGCGTTTTGCCAAGGCTGTTGTCTATATGCGTCGTAATCGTTCGGCACAGGAGAAACTGATGTTCGTATTCTCAGCTGATAACTTCTCGCAGATTGTTCGTCGTTATCGCTACATGAAGGAATACTCAACCTTCCAAAGGGCACAAGGCGAACTTCTCAAGGAAAAGCAGATGGAAGTTACTAATACGCAGAATAACCTCCTCAATGCCAAGACCAGGGTGGAGAACAATCTCGTTAATCTACGTGAACGCAAGCACTCGCTTGAGGTGATGAAGTCATCATGTGAAGAGCAGGTAAGCTTCCTCAACAAGAATCTCTCTGTAGTTCAAAAACAGATTCAGGATTATCAGAAGAAGGAACAGTCACTCAATGCCGAGATTGAACGCATAATCCAGATAGAGTTGGAAGCTGCTCGTAAGGCTGAGGCTGAGCGTAACCGTAAGGCAGAAGAAGCAGCAAGGGAGAAAGCTCGTAAGCTTGCAGAAGCTAAGGCTGCCAAGGCTGAGGCTGAAGCTGCTAAGAAGACTGCCAAGACTGCCAAGGAAAAGGCTGCTGCAAAGGCTGCACTTGAGAAGGCTAATGCCGACCTCAAGGAGGCTGAGGCTGAAGACAAACTCGAACGTAAGAAGATGGAAGAGTGGAAGTCAAGTAGCGCAGACGTCAAGCTATCTGGCAACTTTGCCAACAACCAAGGTAAGTTACCAATGCCTATCACAGGTTCTTACTCAGTAGTAGGTCATTATGGAACATATAATGTGGCAGGTCTCAAAAACGTAACACTTGAGAATAAGGGTATTGACATCAAGGGACAGGAAGGCTGTAGTGCACGTGCCGTATTTGATGGTGAGGTAAGTTCGGTATTCCAGTATGGTGGACGATACGTAGTTATGCTCCGTCATGGCTCATACATCTCTATCTACTCAGGTCTCTCTTCGGTTGCGGTATCAAAGGGACAGAAGGTCAAGACGCGTGAGTCACTTGGTACTATTGGTAAGGACACAGACGGACGTTACGTCCTTCAGTTCCAGTTACGCAAGGAGAGAACACGTCTCAACCCAGAGCAATGGGTAAGGTAAAAACAAAAAAAGAAAAATGATTGAAATAAAGAATATAACAAAGTCATTCGGTAATCTTCAGGTGCTCAAGGGCATTGACCTGCAGATAGACAAAGGTATGGTGGTCAGTATCGTAGGACCATCAGGCGCAGGTAAGACCACACTTCTGCAGATTATGGGAACACTTGACGAGCCTGACTCAGGAAGTGTCATTATCAACGGTACAGATGTTACACGTCTCAGTCAGAACGAATTGGCTAAGTTCCGCAATCTTCACCTTGGTTTCGTATTCCAGTTTCATCAGCTCTTGCCAGAGTTTACGGCACTTGAGAACGTCATGATTCCAGGAATGATTGCTGGTCGTAACAACAAGGAACTGAAGGCTCGTGCACTCGAGCTCCTTGACTTCCTCGGTCTCAAGGAACGTGCTGAGCATAAGCCATCACAGCTCTCCGGTGGAGAAAAGCAACGTGTAGCCGTAGCACGTGCCCTCATCAACAATCCTGAGGTTATCCTTGCAGACGAGCCATCAGGAAGTCTTGACTCACAGAACAAGGCTGAGCTTCATAAACTGTTCTTTGACCTTCGTGACAAGTTCGGTCAGACATTTGTTATAGTTACTCATGACGAGCACCTTTCCGAGATAACTGATCGCACAATCCACATCAAGGATGGTGTGATTGTAAATGAAGAGTGCGAAAAGCCAGCGGATAATAAAGAGTAGAAACAGGAATACATAGTTTTTTAGTCAAGATAGAATGCCATCTCAACTATAGAAACTATTCCATTTGTGAAAACTCACAACCAATAAGTTTAAGAGCATAAAAACTCAAAAACTTACAAACTTAAGAACTAAAGAACTCACATATATGAAATTGCAACTTGGCAAGCGTAATGAGCTTGAAGTCATAAAGGAGGTAGATTTTGGTGTCTATCTCGACGGTGGGGAGATTGGTGAAATCCTTCTGCCAAAACGATATGTACCTGAAGGAACAAAGGTAGGTGACATCCTTGACGTGTTCCTTTACCTTGATAGTGAGGAGCGACTTGTTGCCACTACAGAGACTCCACTCACTCAGGTGGGTGAGTTCTCTTATCTCGAAGTCAACTGGGTCAACGATTCAGGTGCTTTCCTCAACTGGGGACTCATGAAGGACCTTTTCTGTCCGTTCCGTGAACAGAAGATGCGTATGCAGCAGGGACGTAGTTATATAGTATATACATATATAGATGCTCTCACATACCGCATCGTGGCAAGTGCCAAGGTCGATAAGTTCCTCAGCAAGGAGATGCCGCCATACAAGGTGAATGATACTGTCAGCATACTTATCCAGCAGAAGACAGACCTCGGTTTCAAGGCTATCGTAGAAGGTAAGTACAGCGGACTCATTTACCAGAGCGAACTGTTCCAGAACATTCATACAGGCGACCGTCTTCAGGCTTACGTCAAGAACGTAAGAAGTGACTGTAAGATAGACCTTGTGCTCCAGCAGCATGGTCGTCGTCATGTACGCTCATTTGCCGACCAGCTATTAGAGTATATTCAGGAGCACGACGGTTTCTGTCCTTATCACGACAAATCGCCTGCCGAAGACATCTACGAGGCTTTCCAAGTCAGCAAGAAGACCTTCAAACAGGCTGTAGGCGACCTCTATAAGAAAAAGAAAATCGAGCTTCTTGATAATGGACTTATGGAAATTCATAATTCATGATGCGTTATATTATGGTTATATCATCATTTTCACACGATAGTTAATCACGTTTGCAAAGATACTCCAAAATACTGAAACAATAAAAAATTTGACTTTATTTATTTTGACCTCATTAGAGTTAATATATATGGCGAAATCAAGTTTTTAAAGTGTGTCGTTCAAAACACAATGAGGATGTGCCGATTGGCACATCCTCGTTTATCAATTTGGGCTACACGCATCTTATTCACACACAGCACGGATGCTTCGACCGCCTAGGCGGAAAAATATGGCATCACCACTATTACGAGTGCTGGAAAAAAAATTTATTCCATACGCAAATTCGCAGCCATTACCATAATCATCCCCATTATAAAGAGAAGATGACCAATAACATCCATACGTACCGACAAGACGATACGTGTCTTCTGCATAATATCCAGCAGTAGGAAGGAATATGTGACAATCAGACAAAGAGTAATTTCCTGTACTCTCATGTATTCCATTTTCGCGAACAAATACGCCCTTGTCTGACGGTGTTTTTGCCTTGTAAACAATGTAACCTGCTTTGTTCGTGCCCATATACTTTTTTGACCATACCCAATAGCAATTGTTGACAAGTTCTACCCATTCTGAGCACTTTGGCATACGCCATGATTTACCCATGTTTTCACAGGCGGCATCGTCCTTGGCTTCAAGTGTAGTTTTATGGTCAACAGTGCCTAATGATTCATCCACACAATATTTTGTTAGAGTATTGTAAGCACCATTGCACCACTTGTATGTTGCCCAGGAAAAACATGTTTTTACGTATGATTGCTGATTGTTATAGTTGTAGTTCATCAAATTGGTTTCATCAGCCTCTCCCAATGCCTTAGTCTCACCCCATGCATAGTAATTACCATAGTCTAATGGACTTGTTGCTCCTACGTTCATAGTTGCCCATTTCAATCCAGAATCCAAACCAAGGTTAATGTATGGATAACCGTCATTTCTGCCAGATGCGGAGAAGCACATGTCTGATGTTTTATAGCGATACGCTTTGCCAGCTTCAAGTACCTTACTTTCGAGCAATGCGATATATTCTGTGCCATCGCTTGCTACGGCTGTAAGTTGTAGTTCACCTGTTGTAGTAGGGAGTGCCGCAAAATAAGCCACAAGTTCCTTGTTGTTCTCTGTCGTAGTTATGTTGTTAAACGCAAGGCTGACGCTTGAAGTTGTAGCTATGGATTTAATCTCACCAGTTGAGACGTTCATAGTTGCAGAAGTAACCCATACATTTTCGCCCATTTGGTTCGAGAGTGCTATGCTCTTCCATGTAGCAGCAACAGGCATGGTGAGTTTGAACTGAATAATGGCTATGGCATGATTGAAGTCAAACACAACTTCATGAGTTGAGCCATTAGCACAACCCTCCTCAGAGAATGTGGAAGGTGCATACATATAGTCATACTTCTTGCCAATGGTTGCGAGTGTGCCATCCTGCCCCGTCATGTCGATAGGTACGGATGTGTAAGGTGTAGATGATGGTATATCACCATTGTAGGGAGAATATGCTGCGTATGTATTCCCTTTCTTGAGAGCCCAACCTGCACCGTCAAACGAAGCATAGTGAGCATCATTCTCACAATTGCCTGTGTTGATGTTCAATGCCTGTTTAGCCTGATTGTTTGACTCAGGAGTGATAGGGAACACACCAAGTGCATCATAGCTTGCCCATGCAAAGCTGATGCCGTTGTCCGTAGCCGTGAGTGATGTACGTGTGTCATCATCATACACGAAAGGTTTGCTCTTGATTGTCACTCGTTCAATGTCACCCTCGGCAACATTGTTCACGTTCATGTCTGCCAGCTCCGACGTACATGAGGCAAGCAGAACCATAGGAAGGATGTGAAGGATTGTCTTTTTCATATCTCAGTTGGAAAAGATTTGGTTAAGTTGTTTACTCTCGTCTGATGCCACGCCGTCCACTGAACGTTTACGTGCATTCCAGCCCTCAAAGTCTTTGGCTTTCACCACTTGACTGCCTGCAAGAATAGAGGCTCTAAGCCCTGACTTACGCACCTCACAAAGAGGTGCAGAATAAAATTTTGCCATCTTAGTTTTGCTTTTAGGTTTTTAGTTTATTGTCGTGGCAAAAGTAAACATTTTCTGTAAATTAACAAAAAGAAGAGCGAGCATAATGAGGAAAAAAAAGGCGTTCTGCATAGTCCTTTGGAAATTGAATGTCAATTATTGATTTTGACCGCTCTATGTGAGTAATAAAAACATACCCAAAGTGGAGTGAAAATCATACGAGGTATGATGTGCAACATCGAACGAGGATTAATATATCACATCGAATGAGGATTGATGTGCAACATCAAACGAGGTAAGATATGCCATATCGAACGAGGTACGATGTGCAACATCGTATAAGGATTGATGTGCAACATCGATAGGTATCGAATTGGCATATCGATGTTGGGTCTCTCAGACTAGCGTTAGTTTGTATGACAGACTAGCGTTAGTCTGCAATACAAACTAATGCTACTTTGTTCACAAACTAGCATTAGTTTGAGAGACTGCTTTCATTCCGCTAAAAAACACTGAATAAAAAACAGAGGGCACAGAGAGCCGAAGCCCACTGTGTCCTCTGTTTTGAAAGAAAACGAAGCGCATCGTTAAGCCTTCTTCTCGAAGAAGTCCTTGAGTTTGCTGAGAGCGATGGCACGCTGGCTAATCTGGTTCTTGATGTCAACGCCAAGTTCATCATAAGTCTGTTCGTAACCCTTAGGAATGAATATGGAGTCGTAGAAGAACTTAGGCTCGCTTGATGGCTGTTCAGCTATTGTTCCCTCAAGGATGCCGTCGAATATGTGTGTCTCATTCTTCATAGGGTCTATATATTCGCCAGTAACGAGTGCAACAGCTGTACGGAGATGTGCTGTACGTTCCTTACCTTGAAGCCTGTCGAGAACTTTCTCCACGTTACCCTTTACGTCATCATGCTGAATTGGCTTGTCCTTGTTAGCCGAAGCCGTATGAAGGATGTTGAGCATCTCGTTGGATAGTTCCTCGTTATATTGCTCAGAATGGAGCTTGAACTTAGGATCGCTCAATACCTCTTCATCGTTGATGGATGTGTAGGTTGTAGAGTAGATACCTGGAAGACCATTGAGAGCGTCACATTCGAGTGCTGTGTCATCTGCTATACAGTCAAAGCCGTAGTAACGCTTGATGAAGCGTGCTTTGAGGAGTGCATTTTCCTGAATACTGCCAGTTATGCGAGGAATGTCTATACGGCAACCTATATCGGCAAGAGAACGCACGTCATATTTCTCGCCAAGAATGGCACGTGCCTCATTGAGCTTGTGTGTACTGTTAGTCGCAAACACAAGTGTGCGCTTGCCCTTCTGCTGTTTCTCAGCCTTGACCTTCATCTGGTCAAATCCCTCGCCCCAAACGCTGTTGGCATTACTAAGGGAAACGAAGGCAAATGGGTCGATAGATTTGATAAGACGCTGGATATACATCTGCTCATTCTTACGCACGATACTCAAAAGCACCTTACGTTCTGAATGGGTGTACCAACCCTCACCATCAAGCATAGTCACACCTCGTCCTGTCTTTACTATGGCATCTGCTATCTTCTGTGGATTGCGTGAGAAGATAAGGAACTGTACCGATTGGTTAGTCTTGTTGAGACAGAAATCGAGAGTGAAGCTACAGATGAAAAGAAGTACGAAGCCGAAGATTACGCGGAACCAGTCGTGAAACACAGGATAGCATGATGAGATGATGATGATATCGCAGGCAAGTATGACTGTACCCAATGACATCTGTTTGTATTTGTTCACGATGGCAGCAATAATATCGGTACCGCCAGTAGAACCATTGTTTGCAAAACAGAGGTACAAGCCAATACCGTCGGTAATACCTCCAAGCACACATGCCATAAATGTTTCATCACCAAGAAGACGTGGGAAAACAAGGTGTCCACTTGCATCAACATCAGCTATCAAGCCTTGAAACAAACCAAGAATATAGGTCATGCTAAGCACGCCATAGATGGTCTTCAGACAGAACTTTAGACCAAGAGTCTTTACCGCCACTATGAGCAAACATACGTTGATGATGAAGTAGGTTGTATTTACATTCCATTCTGTTACATAGAAGATGATGGTTGCAATACCTATTACGCCACCTGTAGTAAGTCCATAAGGGAGCATGAAAATATTTACGCCTAAGGCATAAATTGAAACTCCAAGGGTGATGAAGAAATAATCCTTGAGTTCAAGTTTAAGTGCATTTATATTGTTCTTGTTTGACAAGAATCTACGCACTTTGTCAATAACAGAAATTCTTGCAGAATCTGCCATAAAATATTATTTCAGATGGAGTTGAAGAAGTTAACAAATTCTACTTTATGCAGGGAGTTAAAAAGGTATTAAAATGAAGTTAAAGTGGAGTTAAAAAGACGAATGTCCATCACTGAATAATTTCACGAACTAATCTGCAAACAATCAAACGTCTCTTTAACTTCCTATATAACTCCTTTTTTTACTACAATTTAACTACATGCTAAAGTTGAGTTAACCAATAACTCCTTTTTAAGTAATCTTACTTCTTGAGCACGATGTTAATCATCTTGCCTGGCACGACGATAACCTTGGCAACTGTGAAGCCTTCCATCCACTTAGCTGACTGAGGATTCTCGAGTGCTGCCTTCTCGCAAGTAGCGTTGTCTGTTCCTGCAGGGAACTCAAGTGGGAAGCGTGCCTTACCGTTGAAGGCAACCATCATCTTCACGCTGTCTTCCTTGAGGTAGTCCTCGTTGAAAGCTGGCCATGGAGCATCACATACTGTACCTTCATGTCCGAGAACGTGGTAAAGCTCTTCTGCGATATGTGGACAGAATGGAGCGATAAGAACAGCAAGCGCTTCCTTAACCTCGCGTGATGTGCTCTTAATCTTAGAAAGTTCATTGAGGCAAACCATGAATGCAGCAACACTTGTGTTGTATGAGAACTGCTCAATGTCACCTGTAACCTTCTTGATGAGAGTGTGGAGAGCCTTACGTTCCTCTGCTGTTGCATCACCATCTGTTGCCACAAGCTGGTCATCCTTGAAGAAGAAGTTCCAGAGCTTCTTGAGGAAGCGGTGGCAACCGTCAATACCGTTAGTGTCCCAAGGCTTTGACTGCTCAACAGGACCGAGGAACATCTCGTAGAGTCGGAGTGTATCGGCGCCGAACTTCTCAACAATCATATCTGGGTTTACGACATTGAACATAGACTTTGACATCTTCTCTACTGCCCATCCGCAGATATACTTGCCCTCATCGTTGAGGATGAACTCTGCGTTGTTGTATTCAGGGCGCCATGCCTTGAATGCCTCTACGTCGAGAACGTCAGCACTAACGATATTTACATCAACGTGGATAGGAGTAGTGTCGTAAGCATCCTTCTTGTCGAGTGATACGAATGTATTTGTATCCTTGATACGATAGACGAAGTTGCTTCGTCCCTGAATCATACCCTGGTTGATAAGCTTCTGGAATGGTTCATCCTTTACAGATACACCCATATCGAAGAGGAACTTGTTCCAGAAACGAGAGTAGATGAGGTGACCTGTTGCGTGCTCTGAACCGCCCACATAGAGGTCAACATTCTGCCAGTATTTGGCAGCCTCTGGTGAGAGGAGTGCCTTGTCGTTGTGTGGATCCATGTAGCGGAGGTAGTATGCTGAAGAACCTGCGAAACCTGGCATTGTGTAAAGCTCGATAGGGAAGACAGTCTTGTTGTCGATAAGGCTGTTGGCCACAATCTTCTTGTTTGCCTCGTCCCATGCCCACTCAGTAGCGTTACCGAGTGGTGGCTCGCCTGTCTCAGTTGGGAGGAACTTCTCTACCTGTGGGAGCTGGATAGGGAGACACTCCTCAGGAATCATGCAAGGAATGCCGTTCTTGTAATATACTGGGAATGGCTCGCCCCAGTAACGCTGGCGTGAGAAGATAGCATCACGAAGACGGTAGTTCACCTTCACACGACCAATATTGTGCTTCTTAACGAATGTCTTTGTTGCTGCAATAGCCTCCTTAACTGTCAATCCGTTAAGGTTGAGTGACTCGCCATCATACTCTACGGCAGTCTTGCCTGGAGCTGGTGAGTTGCTCACGATACCCTCCTTTGCGTCATAACTTTCCTCGCTTACGTCAGCACCCTCGATGAGTGGGATGATAGGGAGGTTGAAGTGCTTGGCAAAGGCATAGTCACGTGAGTCGTGAGCTGGCACAGCCATGATGGCTCCAGTACCATAGCCAGCAAGTACATATTCTGAAATCCAGATAGGATTCTTTTCTCCTGTAAATGGGTTGATTGCGTATGAACCTGAGAATACACCTGTAACCTTGTGGTCAATCATGCGCTCACGCTCTGTACGTCCCTTGACGTATGTGATGTACTCCTCAACTGCCTTTTTCTGCTCGGCTGTAGTCACCTTCTGTACGAGGTCACTCTCAGGAGCAAGAACCATGAATGTTACTCCGAACATAGTATCTGCACGAGTTGTGAAGATTGTGAAATACTCATCTGTACCTGCAATCTTGAACTCTACTTCTGTACCCTCACTACGTCCAATCCAGTTCTTCTGTGTCTCCTTGATAGAGTCACTCCACTGGATAGTGTCAAGACCATCAAGAAGACGCTGTGAGTAAGCACTTACACGCAGGCACCATTGGCGCATCTTCTTCTGCTCTACTGGGAATCCGCCACGTACACTTACTCCGTCAACAACCTCGTCGTTGGCAAGTACTGTACCGAGCTTTGGACACCAGTTGACCATTGTCTCACCAAGGAAAGCGATACGGTAGTTCATGAGTACGTCAGACTTCTTCTTCTCGTCCCATGAGTTCCATTCTTCTGCTGTGAATGTCAGGTTTTCGCTCTGAGCTACGTCAAGACCAGGGTTTCCTTCTGTCTCGAAGTGCTTGATGAGTGTCTCTATAGGAAGAGCCTTCTGCTCCTTGTTGCAGAAGAATGAGTTGTACATCTTCTGGAATGCCCATTGTGTCCACTTGTAGTAACCTGGAGCACAAGTACGAACCTCACGACTCCAGTCGAAGCAGAAACCAATCTTGTCCAACTGCTCACGATAGCGGTCGATATTGGCAAATGTAGTTACCTCAGGATGCTGTCCTGTCTGGATGGCATACTGCTCAGCAGGAAGTCCGTAAGCGTCATAACCCATTGGGTTAAGTACGTTAAAGCCCTGAAGACGCTTGAAACGAGCGTAGATGTCGCTCGCAATATATCCGAGTGGATGACCAACATGAAGACCCGCACCTGATGGGTAAGGGAACATGTTGAGCACATAATACTTTGGCTTGCTATTATCTTCAGAGACTTGGTAAGTCTTGTTCTCTACCCAAGCCTTCTGCCATTTCTGTTCAATTTCTCTAAAATTGTAGTCCATGTTTTTAAGTGAAAAGTGAAAAGCGAAAAGTGAAAAATATATATCACCTTCCCATTTCACTTTCTTTATACGATTTTAATTATTATCAAATTATAAACTTGTCAACCTAAGTGAAAGCTTCAGCGAACAGAGTAAAATATATTTTTCACTTTTCACTTTTAACTTTTCACTTAGTCTCTAAGCGGAACGCTTAGAGAGTTTCGAGCATTCTCTTCAACACTACAGTTGCAGATATCTCACGGTTTGCAGCCTCTGGGATTACGAGACTTGTTGGAGCCTCAATCACGTCGTCTGTTACAATCATGTTACGGCGTACTGGGAGACAATGCATGAAGAAAGCGTTGTTTGTTACAGCCATCTGACGCTCACCGACTGTCCATGCAGCATAGTCGTGGTAGTCGCCAAGTACCTTACCGTAGTCCTGTGGGCGAGTAACACCTGGACAAGACCAGTTCTTTGCATAGATAAAGTCAGCACCCTCGAATGCCTTCATCTGGTCATACTCCACCTTGGCGTCACCCGCAAACTTAGGGTCGAGTTCGTAGCCCTCTGGGTGAGTTATTACGAAGTCAACGTCAGCAGCATTCATCCACTCTGCAAAAGAGTTAGGCACAGCCTGTGGAAGAGCCTTTGGATGTGGTGCCCAAGAGAGTACCACCTTAGGACGCTTGTTAGGAACACGCTCTACTGGATTACCTCCAAAGAGAGGGTTCGGAGCAACGTGTGTACAATTCTTGTACTCCTCAATCGTGATGAGGTCGGCAAAAGCCTGAAGAGGGTGGACTGTAGCCGACTCCATGAAGAATATAGGCTTTCCAGAATACTTGATGAACTGATTGAGAATCTTCTCCTCGTAGTCATCCTCACGTGACTCGAACTTAGCGAATGAGCGTACTCCGATAATATCGCAGTAAGAGCCCATCACAGGAATAGCCTCAAGAAGATGCTCGCTCTTGTCACCCTCCATAATCACTCCACGCTCTGTCTCAAGCTTCCATGCACCAGCATTAACGTCAAGCACGATGACGTTCATGCCCAGATTCATCGCAGCCTTCTGAGTAGAAAGGCGTGTACGCAAAGAATTATTGAAGAAAATGAGCATCGCAGTCTTGTTCTTGCCCAGTTCCTGATACTTGTATCTGTCAGCCTTTATTTCAAAGGCCTCAGCAAGTGCCTGCTTGAGGTCACCCAAATCACCTACGTTCTGAAATATTCTCATAGAGCCTGTTAGTTCTTAAATTTCTGCAAAGTTACTTCTAAATTCGGTAATCAACAAATTTTTCTCTAATTTGTTTGTTATGTTCAAAAGTGTTTCATATATTTGCATCATCAACAATCGCAAAGAAACGGCATAATTAACATAAATAACTAATAAAAAAGCATTAACGATGAAAAAGGTTTTATTTTTTATCATGGCAATGGCTGCATTTGTAAATGCAAACGCCTTCAAGTTTGACGGAATCGACCTCAATGGAACACAGCAGCAGGTAGCTCGTGAAATCAGCGTAAGGGGTTATGTTTATGACCAGGTTTCTAACAGCCTTAAAGGAAACTGCCATGGAATGGAGATTTTCCTCAGCATGGACACAGAGAACGTACAGGACCGCAGTAAGATTGGACGTCTTATTGTTGACATCCCTATGTCAGACGCTAAGGCATACGAAAATTCAGTCGTAGTTTTCAACGTAATCTACCACCGCATCGCTTCTACAAGCGGAAACATCACTTACTCAGTTGATGATGACGGTACAGTTATGGAGCTTGTTAAGACTAACAAGGGTATCCAGCTCGTTTACGTTACACCAAATTACAAGGCAAAGAAGTAACAAGTTTACCGTTTACCTTTACCTGTTAATCGATACCGGTAAAAGTTTTTCAACGGTATAATAATCATAAAAAGAGGGTGTGTCATTTCGGCACACCCTCTTTTGTTTTATTCTGTTCCTATCCCGCTTCTCCAGTTGGAGAAGACGGGTAGGATAGATTGCTTTTACTTCTTCTTAGCCTCAACCCACTTGCGAGCATTAACGAATGCTTCAATCCATGGAGTAACCTCGTCCTTGCGACGGTCAGCTGGATAGTGTGCCTGCTGCCATGGGAATATTGCACGTTCAAGGTGTGGCATCATGGCAAGGTGACGTCCATCTGCTGAACAGAGACCTGCAACATCATAGTCAGAACCGTTAGGGTTGGCTGGATAACCTGAGTAGTTATACTTCGCAATAATGTTGTACTCGCTCTCTGCCTTTGGAAGACGGAAGTTTCCTTCTCCATGAGCAACCCAGATACCGAGCTTGTTGCCTGAGAGACTTCCGAACATTACGCTCTTGTTCTCTGGGATAGAGAGTGAGATAAACTCTGACTCGAACTTGTGAGATACGTTGTGAAGCATCTGAGCATAGTCCTTAGCGTCTGTTACGGCGTGGTTGTTGTTGATAAGACCAAGCTCAATCATCAACTGACATCCGTTACAGATACCGAGTGAGAGAGTGTCCTCACGAGCATAGAATGCGTCGAGGGCAGCCTTAGCCTTAGGGTTGAAGAGGAATGCACCTGCCCATCCCTTGGCAGAACCAAGAACGTCGGAGTTAGAGAATCCACCACAGAAGACAATCATATTTACGTCCTCAAGTGTCTCACGTCCGCTTACAAGGTCAGTCATCATGACATCCTTAACGTCGAATCCTGCAAGATAGAGTGAGTAAGCCATTTCGCGCTCACCATTTGTACCCTTCTCACGGATGATGGCAGCCTTGATGCCTGTACGCTCACGACGGTCAGCAGAGATGCCGTACTGACTGAGCTTACCTGTGAAGTCAGCGTTGAACTTATGCTCGATAGGCTGGTTCTTGTAGTTCTTGAGACGCTCAGCAGCCATGCCGTTGAAGCTCTGCTTTGTATCGAGGCGATATGATGTAGAGTACCATACCTCACGAAGTGCGTCAATATCGAATGTACGTGTTCTGCCATCCTTCTTGACAGTAATATTGCGCTCGGCAGATGGAGTACCTATCTCAGAGAAGGCGATGCCCTCCTTGTTGAGAATAGCCTCAACCTCTTCCTTCTTGTCATTAGCCACCTGAATAACGACACCTGGATTCTCAGCAAAGAGTACCTTCACGATATCCTTCTCGGCAATACCTGCGAGGTTTACGTCAATACCACCCTTCTGGTTTGCAAATGTCATCTCAAGGAGTGTAGTGATGAGACCACCTGCGCTGATGTCATGACCTGCAAGGATAAGCTCGTTGTTTACGAGTTCCTGAACTGCAAGGAATGCGTCGCGGAAATACTCTGGGTTCTGTACTGTTGGAACATCGCTACCCACCTTGCCAAGTGTCTGTGCAAAGGCAGAACCACCAAGCTTGAGAGTGTCGAATGAGAAGTCGATATGATAGAGCGTAGTGTTCTTGTCGTTAACGAGTACTGGACTTACTACCTTCTTCACGTCGCTAACCTCACCACCTGAAGAAACGATTACAGTACCTGGGCTGATAATCTTGCTTCCGTCAGGATACTTCTGAGTCATGGAGAGAGAGTCCTTACCTGTTGGCACGTTAATCTGGAGTGCACAGCAGAAGTCTGAGAGAGCTTCAACACCTGCATAGAGACGTGCATCCTCTCCCTTCTGTGAGCGGCAAGGCCACATCCAGTTTGCAGAAAGGCTTACAGAGTCAAGACCCTCGGCAAGAGGTGCCCACACAAGGTTTGTGAGTGACTCTGCAACAGAGAGAACAGAACCAGCAGCTGGGTCGGCAAGACCTGCCTGTGGAGCATGTCCGATAGCTGTTGCAATACCCTTTGTACCACGATAGTCGAGGGCTACCACACCACAGTCAGAGAGTGGGAGCTGAATCTCACCCTGACATTGCTGACGTGCAATCTTACCTGTTACGGAGCGGTCAACCTTGTTAGTCAACCAGTCCTTACAAGCTACAGCCTCAAGCTGGAGCACGTTCTCAAGATACTTGTCTATGTCGTTGAATGAATATGTTGCATTCTCATAAGTGCGGACAACTGTCTCGTCACGCATGTATGTCTTTGGAGAGTGACCGAACATCTGAGCCACGTCGAGGTCGAATGGACGTACGCCATCGCCTTGCTGGAATGCGAAGTGTGCATCGCCTGTACACTCACCTACTACGTAGAGTGGAGCACGCTCACGCTCAGCAATCTTGCGTACATGCTCGATGTGCTTCTCGTCGATAAGGAGACCCATACGCTCCTGTGACTCGTTGGCAATAATCTCCTTTGCGCTGAGTGTCTTGTCACCAATAGGCAGCTTGTCCATGTGAATGAGTCCACCACAGTCTTCTACCAATTCAGAAAGACAGTTTACGTGGCCTGCACTACCATGATCGTGGATAGAGACGATAGGATTCTGTTCCTCTTCGCCCAAGGCGCGGATAACGTTATAGGTACGTTTCTGCATCTCTGGGTTAGCACGCTGTACGGCATTCAGCTCGATGCCAGAAGAATAGCGTCCTGTCTCAACAGAAGATACAGAGCCGCCACCAAGTCCGATGCGATAGTTCTCACCACCCATTACGACAACCTTATTGCCAGGCTGTGGTGTGCCCTTGATGCAGTCGCGCTTAATGCCATAGCCAACACCACCAGCAAGCATTATCACCTTGTCATAGGCATATTCCTCATCATTCTCTTTATGCTCGAATGTCAGCACAGAACCACAAATCAGTGGCTGTCCGAACTTATTACCAAAGTCAGAAGCACCATTAGATGCCTTAATGAGTATCTGTTCAGGAGTCTGATAGAGCCACTTACGCTCAGGCATATTCTGCTCCCAGGCATTGTTGGTGCCCTTCTTGCGTGGATAAGATGTCATATAGACAGCAGTTCCTGCTATAGGCCAAGAACCTACGCCACCACCCATACGGTCGCGAATCTCACCACCAGTACCTGTTGCAGCACCATTGAAAGGCTCTACGGTAGTAGGGAAGTTATGTGTCTCAGCCTTCAGGGAGATGACACTCTCTACCTTCTTAATATTGTAGAAGTCAGGAGCAGAGTGGTCAGCAGGCGAGAACTGCTCTATCTCAGGACCCTGGCTGAATGCCACATTATCCTTGTATGCAGACAATATCTTGTTAGGATTCTCTTGTGTTGTCTTCTTAATCATCTGGAACAGAGACGACTCCATCTCCTTACCATCGATGATGAAGGTGCCACCGAATATCTTGTGGCGGCAGTGCTCAGAGTTTATCTGTGCAAAGCCGAAGAGCTCAGAGTCAGTCAGCGGTCTGCCCAGTTGCTTTGCCACATCATAGAGGTATGCTATTTCCTCTTTTGACAGAGCAAGACCTTCCTTGTCATTATGCTCCTCAATGTTTTCGATGTACTTTATGTCCTCTGGCTTGATGTCAATAG
>JAFYAT010000083.1 GCA_017540585.1 Bacteroidaceae bacterium
ACATTAGAGAACTTACCACCAGGAGCTGAATGATAGATACGAGATGCCTCTGGATCAATATTCTCCTTGAGGATAGAATACTTCTCAATATCCTCACCAAGAGTAGCGCCATTCACGCGCTTGCAAGAGAGGTCAAGGAGATTGCCCTTAGCCAACTCACCCATGATACCGAGAATACCACCAGCACGGTTCTCTTCCTGAATAGAATATTTCTGCCAGTTAGGAGCAAGTTTGCAAAGGAATGGCACCTTACGAGAGAGTGCATCAATATCAGGCATTGTGAAATCGACCTCAGCCTCCTGAGCAACAGCAAGGAGATGGAGCACGGTATTTGTTGAAGCACCCATAGCGATATCAAGAGTCATTGCGTTGAGGAATGCCTGACGTGTAGCTATTGAACGTGGGAGAACAGAGTCATCACCATCCTCATAATATGCAAATGCATTCTTCACAATCTGCTTTGCAGCATCCTTGAAGAGCTGAATACGGTTCTTGTGAGTAGCAAGGATAGAGCCGTTGCCCGGAAGTGAGAGACCGAGAGCCTCTGTGAGTGAGTTCATAGAGTTGGCTGTGAACATACCAGAGCAAGCGCCACAACCAGGACAAGCCATTTGCTCAACCTCAGCAAGTTCCTCATCGCTTACGGTTGGGTCACCACCCTTAATCATAGCTGTGATAAGGTCGGCATTCTCTCCCTTATATTTGTGTGACTCCATAGGACCACCAGAAACGAATACCGTTGGGATGTTAAGGCGCATAGAAGCCATAAGCATACCAGGAGTAACCTTGTCGCAGTTAGAGATACAGATCATAGCGTCAGCCTTGTGAGCATTAATCATGTACTCTACAGAGTCAGCAATAACATCACGAGAAGGCAATGAATAGAGCATGCCGTCGTGGCCCATTGCAATACCGTCATCCACAGCAATAGTATTGAACTCTGCTGCATAGCATCCCATAGCCTCGATTTCCTTCTTCACAATCTGACCAATCTCGTGGAGGTGTGTGTGACCAGGAACGAACTGTGTGAATGAATTTACGATTGCGATGATTGGCTTTCCAAACTGCTCACGCTTCATACCATTGGCAACCCATAGGGCACGGGCGCCAGCCATACGTCTGCCTTCTGTGCAGACGCTACTTCTCAACTGATGTTTCATATTGTTGTTTTTGTATATTTACCATGATTTATCGGGAAAAATCCCAAATTGGCTACAAAATTACTTATTTTTTTACTAAAATCCAACAATTTACTTATATTTTTTGTTAAATCCGAGGAAATTCCTTACTTTTTGTCAATCAAATCAAGGAAAATGCTTATAATCCTAAACTTTGTCTAAAACAGGAAATATCGTATTAACGCCCCCATGCAGTTCTGACAAATGTCGTACTATTATTGACAGAAGAATCCATTTTGTAGAAATCTATTCCTAATTTCAACAGATATTCTTTGATGATTTCAAAGTTTATCTTGTCTTTTATTCTTCTGTTATTGTAATAGTCTAAATTTTCAAACGGAAGAGGTTCTCCTTGCTGAAAGAATGTCCATCTATCTTCCTTTAAAGCCATAACCACTCTTTCTTTTCCATCTGAATTAACATATAAAAAAGCCATCTTTGAATCATTTTTTGTTGCAACAGCACATTTGATATATGAACATCCCAATGTTTCTTGAAGAGAATAGCATCCTGTATCCAAACCATCACATTGATTTGAAGACAGAAAAACAATGTTAGGATATAATTCAGAAGACCACCATGTAAATTGCTCAAGAGTAGCACCTATTTCTGGATCAAAATACCTATCAAGACAAACATCATCATGTGGAATTATATATGCTTTGCCATTTTTTACAAGTCCATTCCAAAAATCATCCTTCAAGACTACATCTGAAAATTCTTCAAAAGTACATCCGAAGAAGACTGAAAAAGTAAAAAAAGAAAAATTGTCTGTCATATTGATTGAGGTTTTATTACTAAATCTACATTTGGCTAAATCAAGCCACTTATCGAATGCAAAGATAATCAAAATATCAGACAACTCCAAATATTGTCTCAAAAAAGTCATTTTCCAATTACCCATACTAATTCCGTCACAAATAACAGGCTTACAACTCCACTCTTTCTCCATCGCTTGTCCATCGTATCTCCATTGTTACTCCATCGAAACGATGGACTTGCGATGGAGTAACGATGGAGTAACGATGGAGTATCTTCGGAAGAAGAATGGACAAACAGCGATGTCACTTGCAAGGGAAATGCCTTGTTCATGTGACAAGCAAGGAACAAAAAAAGTCCCGACAAGCGAACTTGCCGGGGCTTCCCTATTATTACGATGAAAACAAAATTACTTGTTGAGGTCGGTGAAAGTAGCAACGCGGTTGAACTCTACCTCATCGAAGAGCTTGTCTGTTGCGCCAAGACCTTCTGTCTCAAGGCGATCAGCAGCAATCTTATACTTCTTGACAAGCACATCCTTAACTGCATTAGCACGAGCCTCAGAAAGTTTCTGGTTGAGTTCTGGATTACCCTCTGGAGAAGCATAACCTGAGATCTTTACCTTTGCCTCTGGGTGCTTCTTCATATAGTTAGCTATGAGAGAGATGTTAGCCTCCTGGCTCTTCTCAACAGCACTCTTACCCTGACCGAATACGACAGTTGGCTGAAGGTTAGCGGTCTGCTTTACAACCTGCTCAACAACGGTTGTAGGCTTGCTCTGGCACTCGGCAAGTTCCTTCTTCAGACGATTGATCTCGGCGTCCTTTGCTGTGATAGTACGATTTGTCTGAGCCTCATTAGCAGAAATTGTGGTGCGAAGGTCGTTGATCTTAGCATTGAGAGCATCAACCTCAGCCTGATCACGAAGTTGCTCAATAGTGAAGTTGTGCTTGCCGTTAGAATTCTTGAACTTATAGTTCAGACCAATCTTGAAACTGAAATGTGCACGATCATTATGATAGTCCAAAGTATTCAGGACCTCTTCACTTCCAAGAATATCCCATGTGATAGAAGGCTCTGCATATACCTGAACAGCCTTCTCCTTACCGAGGTTTACAGCAAAATCAAGACCGATTTTTGATGTGAGAGCATCAAGCTCAGAATTTCCATATCTGTGTCCCCAGCCAAAGCCACCAAGACCGAGAACCTCGAAACAACGAGGTTCACCCTTGTAGCCACCGAACAGATTTGAAAGGTTTGCAGTACCGATGAGACTAATATCCGTATTATCTACAAAAGTCTTGGTATCAAGCTTATATGTCTTACCATAGAGTTCGTAAGATGCTGGAGTGCTTGAGAAATGCATGTTAGCATCAATGCCAATACCAAACACAGTACCGAAGTTCTTGACGAGACGAAGACCTAACTCAGGAGTAAGGTTACCCATAACCCTGTAGCCCTTGAGTGGAGTAGATACACCCCAATTAACACCCAAATAGATGTTATCACCTGCACTATTAGGAACAATCGCAGTTCTCTGTGCGCTTTCTGTTGTTTGAGCAAATACTGATGCTGATACAGCAACAGCTGCCATAATCATTGAGATTTTTTTCATGTTGTACTATAATATATGTATTATCTTTTTTATTCTTTACTTTGTTTAGGCCGCAAAATAATAACATTTTTTCCAATTGGCAAAATATTTTAACAAAAAATAAATTGTTTGCGCACACATTTTAATTTATTTTTATTAAACAACAGAAAAAGCGCACCATTTATCGGTATAATCTACCAACAAATAGTGCGCTTATTTTTACGGTTTTTACTATTATTTTTTCAAAAGGTCGGGACGCAGGGCTTTCGTGCGAGCTAAGGCTTGTTCCATCTCCCAGTCCTTTATCTTTGCCTCATGCCCAGAGAGCAGTATTTCGGGTATTCCCCATGTCTCTTCAGGATTATCAACTGGATGATATTCGGCTGGCCGGGTATAGCAAGGAGGCTCGAGAAGGTTGTCCTGGAAAGAATCACTCAAAGCCGACTCTACATCACCTATAACACCAGGGATGATTCTCACAACGCTATCAGCAATAACGGCAGCAGCAAGTTCGCCTCCTGTCAGGACATAATCGCCAATAGATATTTCGCGAGTGATGAGGTGTTCACGAATACGATAGTCTATACCCTTATAGTGACCACATATTATAATAATGTTCTCCTTGAGTGACAGGTCATTAGCAACCGACTGATTGAAAGTCTCGCCATCAGGAGCGGTAAAGATTATCTCGTCATAATGGCGTTCTTTCTTCAAGGCAGAGATACACGCATCAAGTGGCTGGCATTGGATAACCATACCCGCCTTGCCTCCGTATGGATAATCGTCCACACGCTTCCACTTATCCGCGGTATAGTCACGCAGATTATGAATATGAATCTCTGCAAGTCCCTTCTTCTGAGCACGTCCCATGATAGACTCGTTGACGAATCCCTGTAACATCTCAGGAAGGACTGTAATAATATCTATTCGCATCTTAACATTTACAATTTACCATTTACAATGTACAATTTCCTGGCTACAAAGTTACTACATTTTGACGAGATTATTATGTTTTTTCGTTTTTTTATTTTGTTTTCAATCGAAATCTCACCTTATTACATTATTTTTTTGTAACTTTGCATGAAATAATGCCAATTGACAATCAAAATTGCACATGACCGAACAAGAACGCATACTTCAACTTAGAAAAGAACTACACGAACATAATCATCGTTATTACGTTCTCAATCAGCCTGTCATCTCCGACCAGGACTTCGACTTCCTCATGCACGAATTGCAGGAACTTGAAGCCCGTCATCCAGAAATGGCAGACCCAAACTCTCCTTCCGTACGAGTGGGAAGTGACATTAACCAGAACTTCCGACAGGTGGCTCATCGCTATCCTATGCTCTCACTTGCCAATACCTATAACGCAGATGATGTGCGTGAATGGTACGAGCAGGTTTCACGAGGACTTGAAGGCGAGCCGTTTGAGGTATGCTGTGAAATGAAATATGACGGTCTTTCAATATCACTCACATACGAAGATGGAAAGCTCGTTCAGGCTGTAACACGAGGTGATGGAGTACAAGGTGATGATGTGACGAATAACGTGCGTACAATACGTTGTATTCCGTTGCAGCTCTCCCCCTCGGGGGAGTCGGAGG
>JAFYAT010000004.1 GCA_017540585.1 Bacteroidaceae bacterium
GAACAAATTCAATTAACAATTTATAATTAACATGCCGTTCGGAACAAGCGTCCGAACGGCATGTCTATTTAAAGCTGTTTTGATTATTTGTTGGAATCCGGATGGCCGCCCCCTTCGGGGGTCGGGGGCTTTGCTTTTCAAAGCGTTACTCCGTTCTTGAAGATAGATATCTCCTGATAGTTCTTCTTCTCATTCCAAGCTTCTTCACCATTGGCAATAGCGATGACCTTCTGCGCAAAACGGGTGAAGACATCCTTCATTGGCTCGCCCTCAACGATAGTACCTGCGTTGAAGTCAATCCATGTTGGCTTGTTCTTTGCAAGCGTTGAGTTTGTGGAAATCTTCATGGTTGGAACGAATGTACCGAATGGAGTACCACGACCAGTTGTGAAGAGCACGATATGGCATCCGCATGAAGCGAGGGCAGTACTTGCCACGAGGTCATTTCCTGGAGCAGAGAGAAGGTTAAGTCCCTTGTTCTGGAGACGCTCTCCATAATCCATTACACCAAGTACGGCACTCTTACCACACTTCTGAGTACATCCGAGAGCCTTCTCCTCGAGTGTGGAGATTCCGCCTGCCTTGTTACCCGGAGATGGGTTCTCACCTACAGGTTCACCATGTGAAAGGAAATATTGCTTGAAGTTATTAACGAGCGAAACTGTCTCGTCAAAGAGCTTCTTGTTTGCACATCGGTTCATGAGGATAGTCTCAGCACCAAACATCTCTGGCACTTCCGTAAGAACGGTTGTTCCTCCCTTGCTTACGATGTAGTCGGAGAACACTCCGAGGAGTGGGTTGGCTGTGATACCTGAGAAACCGTCTGAACCACCACACTTGAGACCTACGCGAAGCTCGCTGAGAGGAATGTCTGTACGCTCATCCTTTAATGCTATCGCATAGAGTTCGCGAAGTATGTTCATTCCGTATTCTACCTCGTCGCCCTCAACCTTCTGACTTACCATCATACGGATGTGTTCCTCGTCATAGTCGCCAAGGAGTTCCTTGAACTGGTCAGGTTGGTTGTTCTCACATCCCAATCCTACGATAAGTACGGCACCTGCATTTGGGTGGAGGACGAGGTCACGGAGAATCTTACGTGTGTTATCGTGGTCGTCGCTGAGCTGTGAACAACCATAGTTGTGTGGAAATGCTGTAATCCTGAGTGCGCCTTCCTTTCTGTAGAGTGGTGAAGAAGGGTCGTTGACCTCCCTTTTGAGTTGGTCGGCAAGCTGGTTTACAACACCATTTACACAACCTACGGTAGGAACAATCCATACCTCGTTACGGATTCCTACATCACCATTCTTACGTCTATAGCCCTTGAATGTAGTAGGGAGTTCAGGATTGCTGAACCACTCCTGATAAGCAGGGTTTGTCAACTCTTCCTTAGCAACTGGAGAGTAAGTGTAGTCAAGCAGTCCCTCAAGGTTGGTCTTAATGTGAGTGTCGCAGATAAAATCGCCTTCCTTATGGTCCTCCTTGAGATGACCGATAGGGTAGCCGTACTTGATTACATTCTCACCTGCCTTGAGGTCGGTGAGCAGGAACTTATGACCAGCAGGAACATCATTGTTGAGTGTGATGTTCTTGCCCTCAATGTTTACCGTTGTTCCAGCACTCAATGCTTCTATGGCAACTGCCACGTTGTCGTCTGGATTAATCTGAATAGTCTTCATATAATGTTTATTTCAAATATCATGTTTTATCATTTATGCCTTAGAAACTTGATATCTATATTTCCTAAGCATTCTTGTATTCCCTTGGAGTCATGCCCGTGTGTTGCTTGAAGTATTTGGCAAAGAAGCTCTGGTTAGGGAAGTTCAAACGGTTGCATACATTCTTGACGCTGTCGCCCTCAACCTTCAGCATGGCTTTGCACTCAAGGATGACATACTCATTTATCCAGTTAGTTGCGTGTTTACCACTCACCTCGTGAACAACAGCACTCAGGTACTTTGGCGACACACATAACTTGTCAGCATAGAACAACACGTTGCGCTCCTTTGTGAAGTTTTCCTGCACAGCAGCGATGAATTGCTTGAATATCTCTTCCTTGCGTTTTGACTTCTTTGGCTCAGTTTCTTCATTCTTCTCATTGGTGCGGAGAATGCGGTCGAGAGCATACCATCTTAATATCTCAAGATAATTAAAGGCTACTTCTTCCTTGAAGAGGAAATCTGTATAGAACAATACCTTCTTTATATTATTATAGTTGGATATTATCGCTTCAAAATCCCTGTATGCAGGCGTGCACACAGGATTCTCCTTTATGAACATGGCAGCCTCCATACCTTGTTTTATGTCGAAGTTTATCGACATGATGTTCTGGTTTATGATGATGGCGGCACACTCCATGTCCTCCGACTTTGATATCCATTGGAAGAAATCACCACAGAGAACTATTGCAATCTGTCCAGCATTGAGTGTATGTTGCTTCAGATTGATAGACAATTCTGCACTACCTGCAGTACACATAATGATAATCGTGTTCTTTATCTGAACAGGGAAACTCATTACGTCCTTCTTCTTGTAATCCTTGTTTTCGTTGAAATTGTCTATCAAAAACAGCTTGTCTGGAATCTGAGCAGCATTCTCAATATTGGGAATATGCGAAAAGTTTACTTGAAATATATTCAATTGTTCCATAGGTTCTGTATTTGATTTTTGGCAAATTTAAGCAAAAAAACAACAACAGACACCTTTGAAGAGTGCTAAAATATCTTTTTTCCACGCTTTTTATAATAGGTGTGTGGGTGAACAGCAAAAAAAGTAAATAAAACAGTAAAAAAATATGCGTTTTTCCTTTGTCGTTAGGAAGAGAAAACATATCTTTGCAATAACAAAAATAAACGAAGGAATAAGAAACAGCCGGGGTATAGGATCGATTGGGATACTCATCAATTTTATACTGGAAACCGAGAAAACTTCGCATTCTAATGGCGGGCCACGCCTCAAGACTCTCATCCTTGCGATGAGACTCCAGTCTGAAAGGTAACCTTGTGTCGGTGGATTACAAAGGGGTGCGGGTGCTCAAATCTTATTTAGCTCGGAGTTTCATCACATCTCCTCCCGGCTTTTTTATATCATCCTCCTGTTGCATACGCAACGGGAGGATTTTTTTTATATCATCCATCCTCCCGAGTGTAGATGACTAATACAAAACTGTGAGTCATAGGGAAAAATCCCAACATTATAGGGAAAAATATTTTCAGAGAAATGATTTATGTTGTAATTTTGTGGCATGATAATAAGTGAAGAACCAGCCCTATGCTCCTTTTGGCGTATTCGTATGAATATAATGGTGGAGCGTAACTTTATGAAAAGACTATTTTTATCCGTAATCTTTGCAATCTCAGTATTGACGATCTCTGCTCAAAATGGTGTTCCTCGTATGAATGATATGCGTGGAAACCAACATAATCATTCCTCTTATACTCATGACAATAAGGGTAGGGGACATGGTGTAGAGTTCCGTCGTGAAAAGCCTGCATCCCCAGAACAAGTGAAAGCTATCGTAAAGTTGATGAAAGACGTCTCATTTGACGATAAGAAGTTGAATGTGGCAAAGGTGTGTCTCTCCCTCCGTGATGTACCTGTTGAAGGCATCCGCAAGATGGTAAAGACGCTTTCTTTTTCTGATAACAAAATGGAACTTCTGAAGTATGCCTACGACTATTGCTATGACCGTGAGCATTATTTCACTCTTTGTGAGGAACTTTCTTTTTCATCAGATAGGGATGAACTGCTACGTTTTATTCCAAGCAAAAAAATTGAGGAAAAGATGAGATAAGATATGTTTGTGTGAGTATTTTTAGTAAAAATGTGAAAAAAAAACTTAAAAAGATGTTTTTTGTGGAAAATCACTATGCTTTTTTCGTAATTTTTTTTAATTTTGCAATGTAAAAACATAATTCAATATTTAAATATCTAAAAAATGAAAAAACGTATTTTATTACCATTAGCAATTATTGCATTGCTCACATCTTGTTCAAGTACAGATTCTGTTACAGATCCAGAAGCTCCAATCAATTTGGAATCAAGGCTTGTAAACATTCCGGTTTGTAAGAATGATCAGTATGTTCGTGAAGTCTCTCCTCAAGTTGGTGAGGTAAAGACAAGAACTGATGTCGGAACAACTTATGAGTTTGTCGCTCCAGTTGAGACATACAATTTTAAGTATGTTGAAGGCGATACGTTGAAATATCTGCATAAGGATTTTTCAAGTAACTGCGCAAGTGATTTTGATGTGAAGGTTGTGTTTGATTCTGAGAATCAAACAATCTATATTGTCGAGCTGGACAAGAGAGATGTTTCGGCAAAATGTCTGTGCTATTATGATTTGGAATCAAACATGGGTAAGCTTGTGCCAGGAGAGTATAATGTCCGTGTTTATAGATATTGGGATAGTCCTCTTAGTAGTCATATGTTTTCACTTACACCAGAGTTCTTGGAAAAAGATATTTCCTACAAATTATTCGAGAGAACCATTAACTTCAATCAAGACTTGGATTATGCTTTTTTGGTTCCTCGATATGACCTATATAGTGACGTGAAAACAAGACTCATAAATACGCCTGTGTGTAAAAATGATGCTTTTGTTCGTGAGGCTTCGCCTGAAACAAACGAGTCAAGAAAAAGAACTGATGGCGAAGGGGAGTATGAATTTGTACAACCTGTTGAATCAATCGCTTTTTCGTATGTTGAGGGCGATTCATTGAATGTTCTACACAATAATTTTTATGCATCCTGTGGAACGGGATTTAGTACGGATGTAATATTTGAAAGAGAAACAAAGACGATACATTTTGTTGAGATACATAATGTAGATCTGGAGGCGGATTGTATGTGCGTCTATGACATAAACTCAAATATAGGTAAACTTGAGCCTGGAAAATATAAGGTGATTGTTCATCGCTATTGGGAAGACAAATCACACCCATGGATGCCATCGCCTGATTATAAGACTAATGACTTAAATAAGATATTTGAAACAGAGATTGACTTCAAGCAAGGCTTGGAAGTATCTTATAAACTGAGTAAATAAGCGATTATTTAGACTCCAATAATATTGGACGAGTTTGTTATAATGGAAAGAGGAGTAAGACGAATAATCCTACTCCTCTTTTTTATCTATTTATGAAAACCTCAGCCTTGCTGAATCCAGTCGTCGATAAGTCGGCGGGCAATGGATAACTTGTCAGGAATCTGTGGGAGGTTGTCACGCTTGAACCAGCCGCCACGGGTGAGTTCTTCCTCCTGAAGCTTGATGTCACCACTTACGTACTCGGCTGTGAAGCCAATCATTACGCCCGATGGGTAAGGCCATGGCTGGCTTGCAAAATACTTGATGTTCTTGATTTTTAAGCCTACTTCCTCGGCTACCTCACGCTCAACACATTGTTCGAGTGTCTCGCCCGTCTCAAGGAATCCTGCAACAAGTCCGTACATGGTGCTACGGCGGAAGTTGCGTGCAGAGACGAGGAGAATCTGCTCCTCGTTCTTGTCCTTTGTTGGGCTGTCGTTACGAAGAATGCGCACGATGATGGCAGGAGCTACCTGTGGCCATACTTCCTTGCCACAGTTGGTGCAAGTCTTGCTTATTACCGTGCTTCGCTTCATTGGAGCGCCACACACGCCACAATACTTGGTACTTGCATCCCAGTAGAGAAGCTGGGATGCTTTTCCAGCCATCAGATACTGGCTTTCTGGTATGTAGTTGTATGATTCGCGAAGGCCTATGGTCTTGAGGTTCTCCGTGTCTTCAATGGGAGTGTTGATGCTGTAAGCCACACAAGGGTAGCCGTTGAGTTCTGGCAACTCCTGCATTACTGTCCAGTCGTGTGTGGCGGTAGGTGGTGTGTCGCTTAGTGGGATTGAATAGGTGTCTTTCTCATTGTCCTTAATGAGTAGGACGCATCCGCTACAGAATACGAACCAATATTTCTTTTCCATTTCTTTTTGTTTTTTGAAGTTCACTCCATTTTAACTCCGTTTTTATCACTTGTTAAATGGGAATATTTCATAAAATCTTTGCAAAATTACAAATTCCTTCTAAATAGTTGTCATAAATAGTAAAATATTTGAAGCGTAGTGAAAAGAGTTGGGGTAAATGATTGTATATTTTCTGTTTATTTTTTATATTTGCAAAAGTTTATACTACAAAATATTACAAGGCTGTATTTTTACTATGACAATATATAATCGTATCATATTTATATCATTATTAGGATTGTTTGTTTTCTTGGATACTACACTTTGGGCGCAGACAAAGCAGAAGAAAGTGCAAACACCTCCGTTGGCTGTATTGAAGAAGTCAAGGAACGCAAAAAGCCAATATTCGGAAATTCTCGGTCCTGTTGAACCGGATAGGTTGCCTCCTCGTTGCAAGCCAGACAGGATAATCAAGCCTGTTCACATTCCTTATCTCTTTAATTATCCAGCTATGGATTTCCTTCATGGCTATGATATGAGCCACTATCAGGGTATGGTGGATTGGGATATTATCGCCAAAGACCCTCTTGCGGGATTCATCTATCTAAAGGCCACGGAGGGTGTTGCGCTTACGGATAGCAAATATAGTCGTAACCTTGAGGAGGCTCGCCGGTGTGGCTTGAAGGTGGGTAGCTATCATTTCTTCCGTGCCCAGCTTAATCCTACTGAGCAGTATGACTTGTTTATGAGTACGATTGACATAAAGAAGCAGGACCTTATTCCGCTTGTTGACGTGGAAGTGCTTCCAAGGCGTGTGTCCCATTCGCTGTTCATCAAGCGTCTTGAGATATTCTGTGAATTACTGGAGAAGGCATTCGGCTGTAAGCCTATGATTTATACAGGTAAGAATTTCTATGAGAAACATCTTGCGCATACTAAGATAAATGCTCGTGACTATAAGTTCATGATTGCTGCCTATGTGGATGAAGAACCTGTCCTAAAGAATGAGGATGACTATCTTATCTGGCAGTTCACGGGTAGCGGTACGGCCAATGGTATTCGTGGCAAGGTGGACATAAGTCGTTTTAGGGGAAACCACAAGCTAAATGAGATAATGTATCAGTAAAAGACACCACTCTTTATGTGAGGGATGCTAATACAATATTATATAAGTTCACGAGTCGGCAAGTGTTGGCTCGTGTTCTTTTTGTTTGATTATAATTGCAAATGCTTACTTTTTGATTTCGGAAAAGTCACGGAAGAATTAGGGAGCATTGACGAACCATTGACGAAGGATTAGCGACTGGTAGGTGAATGCCAAAAAGAAAGATGAAAAACGGAATGAGGTAGCAAAATGTCACTTTTGCCTAATCTTCGTCGTAAAGAGATAACTGTATGGCGTTTGGATTCTCCGTTGTCTTTTTAATGTCACAAGGATATTCGAGATAATCCTCGCTTGCAAAGTTTAGTTCTGTCTGAACCACGTATTTGGAGCGGAGCTTGTAGTAACCACGCTTGTCGTCAACCGTCACGATAATGGAATTCTTCTTTTGGCTTTGCTGCCAAAGGAACTGGCGGATGGAACTGTAAAGGCTGTCATAGGAAATGGAATCAGAAAATAAGTTACCTTGCTGATTATAGATATTCCTTGCTATTGCACTTACCTTCAATCCCTCTGGCCGTAAGGCAAGCAAGTCAATAATCTGTCTATAATACTTGTGGTTCATTTTCTGATGTTGAATGGATGTTTACCTTTATTTCGATACAAATTTACGCATAATAATCGAAAAAATGTGCTTTTGACTTTGTTTTTTGAAATTTGAGAATGAAAAGTGAACAATTCTTGTTACATTTGCACTATTGGAGTTATGAGTTCTAAGTTAGAGCTGTGCAAGAATTCGTGTGTACGATTTTTAACTACGAATTATTTTAACCTCCCACGGAGCCACGGAGCGCTCAGAGTTTCTTCCCTTAGAGTCTCTTTCTTGAGGGCACGAAGGTCGCAAGTGCTCCAAAGAGGGCACGGAGAGGGTCTTCTCTCTAAACTCCATGGAGCACGGGCGACCTCTGAGGACTCTGAATAAATCAGCAGGTTATGCACAAAACTCTGTGCTCTCCGTGGCTCCGTGGGAAAATATAAAAATAATATACCAAGAAGAAATTTTGAAACGGCTTACTTACATAGTATTGATGGTGTCAGTAATGATGCTTGCACTTTCGTGCAGTCACAATGCTGACAGACGTACGATAGACATGGTGGATTCGCTCAATGTCCAGTCGTGCAAGGTGCTCTATGTGTCAGCTCGTGAATCGGAGACACTTGCAAAAAAAGCCCTTGCCATGAGCGATGGTTATCATGACGGAAGGATGGAGGCTCTTTGCAATATTGCTCACGCCAAGATAATGCAGATGGACTTTGATTCTGCAAGAATCATACTCAATGATGTCAAGTCATCAACCAATAATGCGCTTTATCTCATGCTTGCTGATGTTCGTTTCATGAAGCTGTGTCAGTTTATAGGCGCAAACAAGGAGTTCTATGAGTATCGTACAGATGCCGATATACGTATGGAGAGGGTGAAAGAGGATGAGGATGTGATGAATGACCACCAGAGACTTATCTGGAAGATTACCAACTGCTGGTATCATCTCAGCCTTACGTCACACTACAATAACCTTCGCTATGATGACAAGACGATACAAGCAAAGGCGGAATACGAGAAATGGTTTAAGGAGCTTGGTAGCGATAGCGTCATAATTTCGGAGATGTTCCGTAGCCATGACCTGAACCATTGGCGTAGATATGGCAATCTCTATTACGAGTCGATGGAGCTTGTGAATATTGCCGACACCCTTTCGCTTAACGGAAATAACTATGAGGCACTTGATACTCTCAACAAGGCACTCCAATGCATAAATGATTATTATGGTTTTAAGGACGAGGAGAAACTCCATGTGTTCGACATGATGGATATGAATGAGGTGTCGAAGGAGATGGTTTTGATAAACGACCCGAACGTTAATACCATCCCTAACTGGTTTGCCGCTGTCCGTGAGGAACTGAGTATCGTCTATGGAGCACTCGGAATGAAGGATGCCTCTGACTATAACCATAACATCTATTTCGATATACTTGATGCCACACGTCAGGACTTGAGTCTTCAGGAACGACAGGAAAGGCTTGAGCATGAGAATAGGATGCTCAACGTTCTGTTTGGTTCTGTAGTCGTGATATGTGTGGTTATTATCTGGCTCATGATATTTGTGAGCAAGAGGATTTCCGTACGTAGTATTGAGAAGTCGGAGAAACTGTCTAAGCTCATAGAGCTATGTACAGCCATGACGTCTGCCATGCCTTCGGAGGCAACGGACGAGGAGGATGTGGCTAATGCCATTCATGAGGCGGCAGATGATTCCGTTAAGGCTCTTCTTCCTATGATAAAGGGTGACTGGACAAAGTACAACGTGAAGAAGCTTGACGGCTTCGATAGTGAGATGCTTACCGTCCTTCAGGTTCTCTACAACTGGATTATTGACAACGGACGCATAGTGGTGGAGATGACCGAGGAGAGCGAGCGTGTGGATAGTGAGCGATACGTTCACGAGAGAAGGATAGAAGATAACAAGCGACAGTATATAGACAAGGAGACGAGCGTAAGTATCGTTAATGGTATCACTCCGTTCCTCGATAGGGCTATGCGAGAGGTGGAGAAGCTAAAGACCGTGGATATAGATGCCAACAGGGACGAGGTGAACGAAAGGCTCGTCTATATCAAGGAACTTGTGGAGAAGATAGATGCCTTCAACGATGTCCTTGGCCATTGGGTAAAGATTCGTCAGGGTGCTGTCACGCTTAACATCGAGAATTTTGCGCTTCAGCCATTATTTGACACCCTTGCCAAGGGACGTACTATGTTTGAGGCAAAGAACATAACGCTTGACATGCCAGAGTCGTCGGATGCCGTGGTTAAGGCTGATCATGCCCTTACGCTCTTTATGATGAATACACTCATGGACAACGCCCGTAAATATACTCCAGAGGGTGGAGTAGTGAAGGTGAGTGCCGAGGTGGCAGACAACTATGTGGAGATAAGCGTTAAGGACTCTGGAAACGGATTGTCGCCAGAAGATGTGGATACGCTCAATAACAATAAGGTTTATGACTCCAGCAAGATTGGAGTAAATGAGGATGCGAGTGGCGAGATTCGCAAGAACAAGGGCTTCGGCTTTGGTCTTATGAATTGCCGAGGCATCATAGAGAAATATCGTAAGACAAACGCCATATTCGACGTATGTGCCTTTGGCGTTGAGAGTAACTTGGGCGAGGGTAGTCGTTTCTATTTCCGACTTCCAAAGGGAGTGGTAAGGACGGCACTTACACTTGCTTTCATGATTGTTTCCGGCTTTGCTCATGCCGAGAATGGTGGAGTTGCCAATAATGATACTGTGATGGATGATGAGCTGAGGCTTGCAGAACAGTATTACGACAGTCTTTACAACTGTAACATGAATCGTGATTATGAGCGTGCCGTGGCTTTTGCCGATACAGCAATCATGCACCTCAATAGTTACCATCTTCAGCAAGGTGCCGATTCATCTATGCTGATGTATCTCGATGGCGAGACGATGAACGAACTCAAGTTGGAGAAGCAAGGATTTGAAACCAACTATACCGTCATAATTGACATTCGAAACGAGGTGGCAATATCTGCCTTATCGCTTAATAGAAGACATCTGTACCAATACAACAAGGAGATATTCACTCGCTTGTATAAGCAGCTGTCGGATGACCGCACGCTTGAGGATTATTGTAACTCCATGCAGCAGTCGTCCGTGAACAAGCAGGTGACCATGACCCTCATCATGTTCTTTGTGTTCATACTTCTGTTTGTATATTCGCTTCTGTATTATCGCCATAATATGTTGTACATTTTTAATGTGCGACAGTTGCTCAGGTTTACTCGCAAACTCTTCTCTGCCAAGGAGGAAGAACAGAAATACACGCTTCTACGTGGCGTGAACGAAATAAGGAGCGTTGATGCTATAGGAGTGGCTTACGTGGATGTCAATTCCGTGGATGGACAGCTCATTTATAGCTTTGAGGGGAATACAGAGTGTCGTGTCATGCTTGAACAGTTCATGCACCTTTGCTACGAACGACAAGAACACTTGAGTAATGAGCGTGAGCGATTCCTTGCCTTTCCTCTTATCGTGAATACGGAGGGTGAGAAGAAATGTATCGGAGCCATTGGTATGATGCTTCATGATGCTCATATATCCAAGGGCGATGAACTCACCTTGCAACTCATAGCAAACTTCTATGCCATTCATTCGTACTTCTGTAGTACACGTGTGGACGAACAGAAGGCAGAGCTTGAGCTTAGGCTTGACGAGATGCGTCGTACAAAGCATGAGGACAACCAGATGCACATCCACAACATGGTGCTTGACAATTATCTCTCTACCATCAAGCATGAGACGATGTACTATCCTAGTCGAATAAAGCAGATAGCGGAATCGGCTCTTAAAGAACCTGACGAAGCACGTCTCAAAGACCTTGCCGAGATTACCACATACTATAAGGAGGTGTTCTCACTCCTTTGCAGTGGTGCTTCACGCCAGTTGCAGAGGCGAGTGTTCAAGCGAGAGAAGATAAACGTGAGCGACCTTGTACGTTATGCCAAACGTACGTTTGACAAGCGTAACAAGAAACTTTACCTGCCAATTACTCTTGAGGTGGAGGAACTGGAGCAAGGTTTGACGCTCATGACAGATAGGATTATTGCAAATTATATGATAGACACCCTTCTTTCAGGTGCTTTTGAGGATGAATCAAGTGGTGTTTTGAAGTTAAGTTTTGCCAAGTCAGAAAAATTCATTATGTTTGCATTCACAGATTCAAGGCTTGAATATTCCAAGGAAGAACTCTCAAACCTCTTCTATGCGGACAACGTCAAGTATGATGGCATAACAGGCGTGCTTCATGGTTCACAATATCTGTTGCTTAAACAGATGGTACGCGAGCATGATGAATATTCAGGAAACAAGGGTTGTCGCATATATGCTGAACAGGCAGACGAGGGCACCCGAATAGTTATGATGCTGTAAGGGCCCCCCGACCCCCAAACTTAGCGAAGCGATCTCACTGACCGCAGGGAAGTAACGGGGCGGCCATCCGGATTTCAATTGATAATTGATAATTGACAATTGATAAGCCATCCGGAGAAGGGGAATCGCACCATGGGTGCGGACGAAGAAAAAACAGATAAAAACAAATAAAAACAAGAAAAAACAGGCTTCATTTTCTTTGCGTGAAGGTTTTCTTTTGTTCAACTTTCCATTGGAAAGTAAATTGTTTTCTTTTGTTTTCTTTGGTTTTCCCCATGTTTTTCCAATTGGCCGCTTAGCGGCACCTCCATGCTCCGGAGGCATAAATGATAATTTAGTTCCTCTCCGCGAGAACTAAAAAACTTACAAACTTAAGAACTAAAAAACTCAAAATAATGGACAACTTCAAAGTAATAATAGTAGAAGACGTAAAACTCGAACTGAAAGGTACGGAAGAGATTTTCCGTAATGACATACCTGAGGCACAGATTATTGGTACAGCTCAGAATGATACGGAGTTGTGGCTGCTTATTAAGGAGAACCAGCCCGACCTTGTACTCCTTGACCTTGGTCTTGGCGGCTCTACAACTGTGGGCGTGGATATCTGCCGTATCCTCCGCAAGCGCTATCCTGAGGTAAAGGTGCTTATCTTTACAGGTGAGATACTCAACGAGAGACTTTGGGTAAATGTGCTTGATGCAGGTGCAGACGGTATCATCCTCAAGAGTGGCGAGCTCCTTACACGCTCAGACGTTATGAGTGTGATGAGTGGTAAGCGTATGGTGTTCAACCAGCCAATACTTGAGAAGATTCTTAAGCGTTTCCGCAAGTCCGTGCTTGATGAAGCACGTAAGCAGGAAGCTATTATTGACTATGACATAGACGAGTATGATGAGCGTATGCTTCGCCATCTTGCCCTTGGATATACCAAGGATATGATTGCTGGCTTAAAAGGTATGCCATTCGGAGTTAAGTCTATCGAGAAGCGTCAGGTCGATCTTATCACTCGTCTCTTTGGTGAGGGACATACAGGTGTTAATGCAACACGTCTCGTAACACGTGCATTTGAACTTGGTATCTTGAACATAGATAATCTTGAAGCTGATGATGAATAGACGCAGTGTGTTTGTCATTCTTTGGAAGATTCTTTTCCATCAATTACCATTTATACTACTGTTGGCAATACCGGCAGTAGCTATATGGTCGTGGGTAAGCAGCCTCTATATTGATGAGTCGGTAAGGAGTCTTCTTAACTCGGATGGCATTCGCTGGAGCGTTGCAAACATCATTACCAACCTTAACGCCGTTCCTTTTGCCACGGTATGCTCCTTGCTTATATGTGCAGGGGTATTGTGTGAGTCGGGACTTGTTAGTACTATAATAACTCTGTTGGTAGAGCGTAACTGGCATAATGGAAGCGTGTCTCTCAAGCAAAGACGAGCACTTACGCTTGTAGCTTTCTTCGTGGAGTTCTGTGCCGTATGTGTCGTTCTTCAGTACATCTTCCGCGGCTCTTTGCTGTTGTCCGCATTTGGCACGTATCATGATTCACCTTTATCAAGAGGATGGCTGGGTTTACTTATTGTCTTTCTTATTATTATTGGTAATGTCTTTGGCTATGCGTCAGGAAGGCTTGTAAGCGTTGTGGATTTCATTAACGCTCATACTTTCTTTCTTCGCAAGTGTGCAGGATATTTCATCGTGGCATTCGTGTCAGCTGAACTTATCGCCTGTATAAAATACACAGGACTGTTGGGCGATGATGCCGTAACAGTCCTGTCATACGTACTCTTCTATTTTCCTTTGTTGTCTTATTTCGTTCAGGTTCCTCGGTCGTAGGAGGCATGACTCTTTCAACACAGAGGGCACAGAGAAAGAAGAGAAGACCCTCTCCCGACCTCCCCCTCTATGGGGAGGAGAAAGAATGCTCAATCGCCAAGGTGTTGTCGGTCAATAGTGCGTGTATGCTCCGTGAACTCCTCGGAGCATAAGCGACCTCTGAGAACTCCGCTAAAATCAGCGAACTAAGTATAAAAGCTCTGTGTTCTCCGTGACTCCCTGGGGGGGATAAAATTCAACCGTACAGTTCGAAATTTGTTGTACCTTTGAATCCGTGAACTAACGATATAATTACTTCTATTTAAGAGGAACATGAAAAAGAATAAGATTGAGTTGTGTCTGTTTTTTATTCTTATGACAATGATGGTATCATGTCATAAGAATGCAGTACAGTATGATAGGCATTTCTCGCATTGTATTTATGACTATTATAATAAGACTTGTAGATATCCGAAAGATGGAAATGATTTTTGCTATCATATTTATATGTATGAAAAGATAAATAAAGTCATTGACGGAGACATGTCTTATAAAGATTTCTGTGAGAAAGAAGAAAACGAGATGGCTTATTTGAAGCAGGATTATAAAACTCCGATATTCCAATATCCTTATTTCTTTTTGAATAGAGAAAATATTTCATTCAAGTCCTCTGATTCTTTTTTGTTTATGAGGAATAGAAAAAGCAAGGATGTTTACGCAGTTCCGTTGATAGATGGACTATTAAAACATTTTGGTGATTCTGTTATGTTCCCGTCATATAATGTTGATGCGTCTTTGAATCCTGGTGCATTTGGTCGGGATTCAATAAAAATTGAATGGGATACATATCAATCAGATTCCATAATGACAGCAAAAATATATGTACTTTATGAAAATTGGGAGAAATATACATTTGGGAATAAGGTTCAAATGGTATATTATGATAAGGCGAAGAATATGAACAAAGGTTCTTGTCCAGAACAGATTCGTAAGGATAGTGTCCTTGTTGGAATACTTGATGATATTCTTAATTATGACAAAAGAATCAAGTTCATTAGGTTTGCAATCACAATTGACAAATAACTAATTGAATATTGTGTCATGGATTTATCTGCCAATAATTGTATCAAATCATCTGTAAAACAATATGATTGAATTATTTTTTGTGAATATAATTTCGTTAATGCTGTTGCTTTTCATGCTTAAAAGTAAGGTTGGACGCAAATTTAGAATATTAAACATTGTTATCTTTGTTATATATAATTCGGTTTGTTTGTACAATTACTTCTATAATGGAAAATATGGTAGCGCATTTGTGTGGCTGTTTTATCTGTTTGTTTGTATCGTTTTACAAATGTTATTTTGTGTTTTAGTTCTAAAATATTGTAAGAAATAAGGCTCAATTTACACATGTTTGTTTCACCCATATCTCTCGTTTGAGAGATGTGGTGTTCCGTATATTGAGATATACGCTGGAAATGTTTGCTTGTATTGTTCAAATGATGTATTTTTGCAAAATGTGTCGATAACAAATCGTATTTGTATAAAATTGACAAAATAGATTTTATACAAGTTATAGTTTTTGATTGATTTTTTTATACAACAAACTGCCACTTTCCGCATCGTAACACCTTGTTTACGAGTGGGAAGTGGTAGTTTTTTTTGAGTCAAAAATGAATATTACTCCCTCAGGAATCGTTTTGTGAGGAAAGTAAGGAAATAAGGGAAGGTATAATACTTGCCGTTAAATCCGATGTTCTTCCGACAGAACTTGATGCCAAACTTGATATCATCGAACATGTTGTTATTGCTTGCTATCATCTTGTTCAGGGATGGCGTTGCATTGTCATTCGCTTTTACCTCGACAGGTATAAGCGACTCTGCATTACGGACAAAGAAGTCCATCTCTACTCCTACCTTGTCATTGCGGTAATAATACAAGTCATATCCTTGTTTGGCAAGCATGTCGGCAACGATGTTCTCATATATACCTCCTTTGTATGTGTTGAAGTTACGGTTCTTGCGCAAGTCGTCCTGAGCTTCCTCGTCA
>JAFYAT010000084.1 GCA_017540585.1 Bacteroidaceae bacterium
CATAATTCATAATTCATAATTCATAATTGCCATGCGGAACTACCCATTCCTAATTCCTCATTCCACATTACTTCCCTACGGTCAGTGAGACCGCTTCGCTTAGTTCCTAATTCCTCATTCAAGAAAAACGGCCCCTTCGGTGTTCCTTCCCCCTCCCCACGGGAGGGCTGGGGTGGGGCCTCATTTTTACCATCCAAATGCCTTACTGTTGTGCATCCATAGCCCTTGCGCCTTGAGAACCTGCTCCACGACATCACGGCCACAACCCATACCACCATTCTTATGGGATATGTACTTGCTAATCTCCTTTATCTCTGGCGCAGCATCAGCAGGACAACAAGGAAGACCACAATGCTGCATGACCTCATAGTCAGGAATATCATCACCCATATAGAGTATCTCCTCATCCTTGAGACCATATTTCAGTTTCAGTTCCTCATACGTCTTTATCTTCACGGCAGCACCGAGAATAACATCCTTGAGACCAAGTCCCTCATAACGCTTGCGCACACTCTCAGTCCTTCCACCCGTGATGATGGCAAGAATAAGACCACACTTCACAGCATGCTGCATGGCATAGCCATCCTTGATGTTGACCGTCCTCATAGGGTCACCATTAGGATGCATCGGAATCGTCTCACATGATAGCACTCCATCCACATCAAAGAAGAGTGCCCGTATCTTAGTCAAATCGTAGTTTATCATTATTAAGTTTTTGAGTTTGTAGGTTTGTGAGTTTTTTAGTTCTCGCGGAGAATGAGTTTTTGAGTTTGTAGGTTTGTGAGTTTTTAAGTTCTCGCGGAGAATGAGTTTTCGAGTTTGTGAGTTTTTAAGTTTTTTAGTTCTCGCGGTGGAGAGTTTATCAGCGAACATAGTAAAATATATATTTCACTTTTCACTTCCATCAACGGACCTGTAATTTCTAATTCCTCACTCCTAATTCCTCATTCCATGAATTCCTTCACTCATCATCCTGTATATCTGCTTCATCCTTTCATCCTCAAGCAGCTCAATCTGCTTTGCCATCACATTCTCGTCCCAACGTACGGCAGGACCAGTCTGTGCATCATGCGGATGAAGGGTATGAACCTTACGTGCTGTCTCATCTATGAGTGGAAGCATGACATCAAAAGGTATGCCATGCGACTCCAATACCCTTGCACCAAGGTCATAGCAATGGTTGGCAAAGTTGCAGCAGAACACAGCAGAGAGATGCAGATACTTACGGTCATCCGAACTCATTTCATACACCCTGTCCGATATGCTCTCCGACAACTGCCTGAGTACAGCAAGGTCATCATTCTTGTTAGCCTCGATGAATACAGGTATCTCACGGAAGTTCACCTCCTTTGTCTTACTGAATGACTGCATAGGATAAAGCACTCCCCTACGCTCCACTGGCAGAATATCCATCTGCATACTTCCTGCAGTATGGACAAATAGTCTGTCCTTTATCCTTGCTGCGAGTGTACAAGCCAACTGTTCAAGCACACTATCCTTCACGGAGAATATATACATATCCGCATCCGTCCTTACGTCATCAAGCGAGACGGTAGCCGAACATTCAAAGAGGTCTGCCATCATCTGTGCCGACTCTGCTGTACGCGAATACACCTGCAATATCTCATGCCCTGCACGATACAATGCCTTCGACAAATTAGTGGCGAGATTGCCTGCGCCAATAAATACTATCTTCATAACGTTGAGAGTTTTTCGAGTGAAAAGTGAATAGTGAAAAGTGAAAAATCAAGTTTTGTCTTCTCGTACACAAAGAATGAAATTAGCGAACAAGGTAAAATTCATTTTTCACTTTTCACTCTTCACTTTTCACTTCCCATTTTTCACTCCGTGTATGTTCCTACATGCACGTTCTCCCACTTTAGGCTATCCTCATTCTGTGGCTTGCGCTCCTGAGCAGGATAACCAAGACCGATGACGCACTCAGCGATAAGGTTCTGAGGATAATGAAGAAGGAAACGGAGTACGTTGTCTGCACTCTCGCTATCGTTCATGTAACGATTGCGAATCTGACACCAGCAAGAGCCGATGCCAAGGTCGGCAGCCTGATACTGCATAGTGACGGCAGCAATCGAAGCGTCCTCTGTCCACACGTCTGTCAACTCGTGGTCACCCAATACGACGATGGCAACCTTCGCCTCTGCAAGGAACTGGCTACCCATAGGGCGACAGAGCGACATCTTCTCGAGCACGTTCTTGTCATCCACCACGATGAAGTGCCATCCTCTTACGCTCTTGCCCGTAGGCGACATGAGAGCAGCACGAAGAATAGTCTTCAAATCGTCAGCATCAATAGGCTGGTCTGTATATTTACGCACGCTTCGGCGTGTCTGTACGAGTGTCTTAAAGTCTGTCATAGTCTTATTCTTTGTTTTTGTTCTTGATTTCGCCACAAATATAGGCATTTATTCTGGATAAGAAAAACAAAGCAAAAAATTATTCACACAAAAAGGTAACAACAATTCTCAAACTTGAAACATAGAGGGCACAAAGAACACAAAAACATGGACGAGCCCCATTATGATTATAGAGATGTTAATCATTTTTTATTCATATATATGCCATGTGCGGGAAAAAAAGCATATCTTTGCAACGAGAAAGAAATAAAATGTTAAGACTATGACTGCATTAGCATTAAACAATCTGTGGACATACATCGAAAGTCTCTCACTCAAGAAGAAAGACCGTGAGTGGCTTGCTGGCAAACTCCTCGAGCCAACAGCAGAAGATACCAAGACAGCACAACAGAAAGCATACGTCAAGGAAACACTCACACGTGCTCTTGACGAGGTGAAACGTGCAAAGAGAGAAGGACGCAAGTTACAGTCATTGGACGACTTGACAGAAGAACTTGAAATGGAAGAAGCATGAATGTTACAATATCCACAATCATATAAAAAACATTGACGCTCCGCCAGTTTTTAGCTGACGGAGCGTCAATTATTATCTGACGGAGCGTGAACAAAATCTAATAGTAATCCATATCACTTGTCATTATAGTGTTCCTCCGCTTTAATCACAAGCACTGTAACACGATCATCATATATGTCATAGACAATACGATCATCTGCGGTTATACGACGTGAGTACGTGATATCATTACCACCTACCAACGCTTCAGGATGTCCAAGTCCCGTACGTGGATGTTCCATTATGTCCAACAATATTGTCGTTGCCTTTTTGAACAAACGAGGATTGGACTTTTTCCACTTACGCAAAGTCTTGTCGGCTTCCTTAGAGAACTCCACCTGATACCTCATAGACTGTCAAAGTATTTCTGCATCTCTTCTGGGGTATGACAAGATATTGTCTCACCCTTGGCATATTCTTCACGAGCCTTATTGATAGAACGACGCATGGCTGGAGTTATTTCCTTATTATCACTAATTGTAGCCATACGTACAGATGTCACGCCGCGTATCAGTTTCAACGCTCTTTTTATCTCAGCCACCATGGCTTCATTTTCCAACGTCAGAATCAACTGAGGTGACGAAGAAGATAATGTATTTACATTTGCCATTGTCTTTCTCTTTTTTGATTTTCTCCGCAAAGATATACATTTTTATTTGTAAACACATTAGAACTGAACAAGAAATAATTTCAAGATTTCCAAGTAAGGCACACAAACATATTTTTCACCCTACGTTTGAGCGTTGCTCAAACACTATTCAATCAGCGTTCAAAACATTCATACGTATCATCGACATCAATCATACGTATCATTGAAGTCATTCATACGTATGACGCTTTTTCGGCATCCAATTCACATCCTCGTTTAATGAGCATTAAACAACCATTAAACGGTCATTAAACACAATCTCTAAAGCCAATAGAACAAATACGAAATTAGCCGTTCGGATGATTGTTCCAAACGGCTAATTATCTGTCTATAGTCAATGAGGCAGAATTGCTTAGATTGCAATTACTCATAGCACACATTCTATTGCACTTACCTATTAACATAATTGGTTAACTCGTCATGCCTAACAATGTCTATCTTGAAAGGTGTTGTGCAACTTGTTGTTTGTATTTTCTTAATTCCATACTTCTTGGCAAGTTTCTTTATAATCTTTGGCTTCCCGTTAAAGTTATGTCCAACAATGATTTCTTTTACGGCATCTTCCAAGAATGGTACATTATATCCAGCAGCAGAGCCTTTTACCCCACTTAGCTTGCCATTTTTCAGTTTCTTTATAAATCCGTTAGGCGCAACCAATCGAACTTCTTGTTCTTCCTTCCATGATTCTCCTTTTACAGTACACAAATACTGAAAGAAATAGTCCATCACTTGGTCTGCGTGGTCACCTTCAAAGCATTCTCTGAATTTGTATGACTTGTCTCCTTGTTGAACCCAAAAGCTCCTTTTAAAAGAATCTGTTTCAAATGAAGGAGGCCATTGTTCAACATAATCAACATTCATCAATCGAGTAATATTGTGTTGGAACAAATCATTTAGTTTTTTTTCATCAAAACCAATAACAATACCAGAGAAACTATTTGCATACAAAGCCCACAAGTGCATATTATCTCTGTATTTGGAGAAAGAACACGTTCCGTAATCATCCATGACATTGAAAATCCTTTTTAGTTCTTCAATTTGATTTTGCTTGGTTAATCCTTCTTTATAATACACACTCGTCAATTTCTCATAGAATTCATCCGACAACAACATTGAGGATGTGTCGTATGGATCATTTAATCTTGAAGCCTTAGAGAAAAACAAGTAGCTCTTGAACAAAGCATCCTTTGTGTAGTTATTAAATGGATAGTATTTATAAACCATGTGATTATACTGTTTTTTATGAGGAAGCGCCATAATAATAGACACTTCCTCAAAATTAGACATAACAATACTATTTTTATTTTTCGCAGACTGCACGCACACTCCGACCGTAGCAACGGTCGTTGTCGCCACTGCCGTAGTAGCCGCCCGAATCGAAGCTGAGTTTCCACGCGTAGCTGCTGCGGCTCTCGTTGAGCGAAGAGAACCAGTAGTGGCCGTACGAACCCGCATTGTAGAGCCAACCATCGCGGCGAGAGCCTGCAGCAGGAAGGAAAATGTGGGAATCAGACAAAGAATAACTGCTTGAAGGAGTTTTACCATATGTTACTACCTGTCCCTTGTCTGATGATGACTTAGCCTTATAGATAATGTAACCAGCCTTGCCACTGTCATTATAGCTACTTGTCCATACCCAGTAGCAGTTAGTTATGAGTTCTTTCTGTTCTGTACGCGTAGGCATACGCCACCTGCCGCCCCAGTTCACGCTGGCGGCATCGTCATCAGAATCGAGAGTAGTATTGTTATCAACTGTTCCGTATGACGTGCTTACGCAATACTTGGTCATGGAAGCATAAGTTCCGTTACACCACTTGTAAGAAGACCAAGTGTATGTATTGTCTGACTGTGGTTTTGTCTCTCCCCATGCATAATAATTGCCATAATCTTGTGGATTCGTAGCACCAACGTTCATCGTTGCCCACTTCAAGCCAGATGGCAAGCCAAGGTCAACGTATGCGTGACCGTTCTCAACGCCATCACCTGTAAAAGTTGGGGCAACGAGTGTAGCCGTCAACAAGTGTGCCTTACCTGCCTTAAGCGTCTTACTTGAAAGAGTGACAGTATAGTCGTAATTGGCAGATGTATGTGCATTGATTGTCAAATCACCTGTTGTCGTTGGAAGTACAGCCATGTAGAGTTCCAGTTTCTGATTTGCAGATGTCGTACTAACATTACTGAGGCTGAGCACAACAGATGAAGACTTTGTGACAGATGCAATAGCACCTGTAGATGCATTCATGGTTGCTTTGGTAATGAACACGCTGCTTCCGCTTGAAAGAGTCACGCTCTTCCATGTAGCAGCTACAGGCATGGTAAGCTCAAGCTTAACAATAGAGCAAACATGATTGAAGTCAAAACTAACGTCACCATTCTTAGGAACGGATGCAGTTGCATACATATAGTCATAGCCTGCACCTATATGTGCGAGCGAGCCGTTACCGTCCTGAGTCTGACCTGTCATGTCAATAGGAATCTTTGTGTAATCTTCATATTCTTCTGTCTGGAAAGGATAGTAAGCTGCATAAGTATTACCACGGAGGAGTGCCCAGCCAGCTCCGTCAAAAGAAGACTTTGTTCCATTGTTTGAACCATTATCCAATTTCTGATG
>JAFYAT010000085.1 GCA_017540585.1 Bacteroidaceae bacterium
CTGTACGGTTGTAGTTTTGCACAAAGGTGCATATTAGAAAAACAGTCAAGAAACAGAACAAAAACAAGAAAAAACATGTTTTTTTTGATTTTATTTGGTTTTTCCCATGTTTTTCTAACTGGCCGCACTACGGCAAAAAAAACAACATATAGCTTCAACCGTACAGTTCGAAATAATTTATTGGGACAATTGTTGGCAATTATTACTTCCCGTTGGTCAGTTAGAAAAGTTGGTAATTATTGTTCTTCCCCAGCCGAATAGGATGGATATTAGAGCACAGTGTGTGGAAGGAGACACCCAACTTTCATCATGATGCTTTGGGAATGCTTCGGGATTGTTTCGTGAACACTTCGTCATTAACTTCCGTATCAAGCGGGATACTTCTCAGTACGTTCACGTACGTACTGATAGTACGTGCTGAGCATACTGCGAGTACGTGGCTAACGAACTTAGAGTACGTTCACGACGTACTTTGGACCAGATAAAAAAATAACGGGACAAAAGTCTTTCAACGATAAATGCTAAACTCTCAATATTTTATTTCCTCACGAGGAAAAAATATTTATGTCACGAGGAAAATGAAATAATATTTTCCTTGGCTTTTCTTTGTGTTTAAAATATTACATATTACCTTTGCATGTAAATATCAAAGTAGTAATTAACAATTAAACAACTATAACAAGAAACAGACAGTACACGTATCTTGACATATTAACATAAAGTATTAGCATTAACTATTATTTTGCGTTCGCCTGAAAAGCCTAGGAAACTTGTTCAGTGTAATAATCAGAATCAAAATGATGGTTGGCATTTCTTTGCATAGGAATGCCTCTTCCAAAGAATATAATGTTAGTGCTCATGTCGCGAAAGCGGCGTGGGCTTATTCTTATTCTTTGGAAGAGGTTACACATTCCTAGGCTGCCTCGGTGAACGCATAAGAAGGCTCACGCCTTTTTTATGCGCCTTTGCCAAGATGATAGATTGATGCTCAAAAACTAAAGCAACAACTATCGTTTATACCATGGCAAAGAAATTACAACTGAGCTACAAGGAAATTGAGGAACGCCTCAAGGTGTTCAAGAATGGAAGCATAAGGCCTGAAGAGGTTGGCTACACACTCTTGTCTGCATTTGGCAAGGGTGATGGTGAAATCAAACGTATGCGTGAGGGTAAAGGAGTAATCAAGACCTTTACTGATGGACTACTAATCAAGGGTGAGTTCTGTTATTGTGCAACGGATTCTATCGGGCTTGTAGATAAACTGGAAAGGCTGAAGGCTGATGATAACGTATTGAAGGCTGCTCCAAAGATTATTGCCGTGAGTGACGGTAATTGTATCAGGGCTTTCGACTTGCGTCAGAAGGCTACCTTTGAGCTTGTCCTGTCGCGTCTCTATTGTGATTTCGATTTCTTCTATCCTCTTGCGGGAGTGGAGCGCATAGAGTATGTGGAAGAGTCGCCAGCCGACATCAAGGCTGCCGAGAAGCTTGCCAAGCTGCATGACGAGATACGTGCGTACAACGAGTTTACGAGCGATTCTGACCTCCACGACCTCAATACGTTCATAGCACGTCTTTTGTTCTGTTTCTTTGCCGAAGATACGGGCATATTTGAAGAAAATCTTTTTACCAATTCCTTACGCAAATACACATTGCCGGATGGCAGCGATATTGACAGTTTCCTTAGCGAGGCTTTCAATGTCATGGACAGGAAGAAGGAAACACGTTCACAGGATATTCCTTCGTTCATCAACATATTTCCTTTTGTCAATGGAGGTCTGTTCTCACGTAAGATACAGATTCCTAAACTGAGCCGTAGGGCGAGGGACATCATTGTGGAGTGTGGCGAACTTGACTGGCAGAACATCAATCCGGACATCTTCGGTAGTATGATTCAGGCTGTTGTCAATCCGGATGTGCGTGCCAATCAAGGTATGCACTATACGAGTGTGCCAAACATCATGAAAGTAATCAATCCGCTCTTCCTTGACGACCTTCGTGGGGAGTACCGTAAGATTGCGGAATCACTTGATGAGTTGAAGAAAAGCCGTGACCTTGGTGTGGTAAGCGCAAAACAATACTATGACAAATGTAAGCCGATAAAGAACAGGTGCAATCAGTTGCTATTGAGAATGTCGAAGATGAAGTTCTTTGACCCGGCGTGTGGTAGTGGCAACTTCCTGATTATAACCTATAAGATGCTCCGACTTCTTGAGATGGACTTGTTTACCATTATCAGGGAGTGTGATCAGCAGGACTTGATACTCTTTATAGATGGAAGCCATATACGTCTTTCGCAGTTCTATGGCATAGAGTTGCTTGACTTCCCTCATGAGATAGCCATGCTTTCCCTCTGGCTTGCAGAGCATCAGATGAACAAGAAGATGCGTGAGGATTTTGGAGTCAATACGAATGCCTTGCCTCTCAAGAATATCACACAGATACGTTGTGGCAATGCCTGCCGCCTTGACTGGGATGAAGTATGTCCACACGACAAGGATGACGAGGTCTTTGTGTTTGGTAATCCTCCGTATCTGGGAGCAAGACTTCAAGATGAATCACAAAAACACGATATTGTTCATGTATTTGGTGATATTAAAGGAGTTGGAAACTTGGATTATATATCATGCTGGTTTTATAAGGGTGCAAAGTTTGTTTTTGATAGTTGTGCTCAAGTTGCTTTTGTTAGTACGAATTCTATATGTCAAGGAGAGCAAGTTGGTATATTGTGGCATTTGGTTTTGAAAAAATCAGATATTGCTTTTGCTTATACATCCTTTAAATGGTCAAATAATGCAAAAAATAATGCGGGAGTTACTTGTGTTATTATATGTTTGTCAAGTAAAAGCAATACAAGAACTAAGTATATATATAACGAAGATAAGAAAGAAGTCGCTGACAATATTAATGCTTATTTAACAAAGGGTAGTAATGTTATTGTTTGTTCAAGCAAAACCCCTCTTGTCAATAATATACCAGATGCTCAATTTGGCAATATGCCAAATGATGGTGGTTATTTATTATTGGAAAAAGATGAAAAAGATGCTATGATAAATAGTGAGGAGTCTTCTTCAAAATTTATTAAAAGATTTTGGGGTTCCGATGAGTTTATAAATGGAGGAGAAAAGTATTGTTTATGGATAGAGGATAATGAGGTTGAAGAAGCATGTCAAATAGCATCTATCTCCGAAAGAGTTGAAAAATGTCGAATAGTTAGAAATAGTAGTCCAAGAGAGGCAACGAGAAAACTTGCGTTATTCCCTTATCGTTTTGGTGAAGTAAGACATAAACATTCAGATAAAATAATTATCCCATGTCATTCTTCAGAAAATAGGAAATACATACCTATGGGATATTTAGATAAGGAAGATGTTGTATCAAACGCATCTATAGCCATCTATGATGCTCCAATTTGGCTTTTCGGCATCCTCACTTCTCGTATTCACATGGATTGGGTGCGTGCTGTTGGTGGAAGATTAAAGACTGATTATCGTTATTCGGCAGGTTTATGTTACAATACTTTCCCATTTCCTAAGATTTCGGACGAAAAGAAACAGCAGATAGAGGAGTGTGCAACTGATGTGTTGCTCGTGCGTGAGCCATATCTCACTAAGGGAGAAACCTTGGCTGACCTCTATGACCCGGATAAGATGCCAGATGACTTGAAGGAAGCACACCAGCGTCTGGATGATGTGGTGGAGTCATGTTACGATGGCTATCCTTTTGCCTCTGACGAGGCAAGGCTGGAGCGTCTGTTCAAGATGTATGAGAAGATGACAAAGAATAAATAACCTTAATCAATAGAGCAAGTATGACAAATGATTTCGTCAATATAAGTTATCAGCAGAATGGCAGTTCGACAACAACCAACGAACTGGGTATGCGTGAGATGCAGGCAATGGCGTATGAGGCAAGGAATAAGAGGTATCTTCTGATTAAGGCTCCACCTGCAAGTGGAAAGTCACGTGCGTTGATGTTCATTGCCTTGGACAAGCTCAGAAACCAGGGTATAAGGAAAGTGGTGGTAGCTGTACCTGAGAAGAGTATCGGTAAGTCCTTTCACAGTACAGAACTGAAGAAATACGGATTCTTTGATGACTGGAAGGTCGCTCCTTCGTACAATCTATGTGATGCTGGTGGAAATGAGCAGGACAAGGCAAACAGGTTTGTCGAGTTCTTCAGAAACAGTACTGCCAGGATACTTGTGTGTGCTCATGCCACGTTGCGTAATGGAATGAAGAACCTCAATGACAGCGAATTCAACGATTGTCTTCTTGCCATTGATGAGTTCCATCATACGAGTGCTGATGCAGATTCCGGACTTGGAGATATAGTGCGAAGGGTAATAAGCAACTCTACGGGACATATAGTTGCCATGACAGGCAGCTACTTCCGTGGTGACGGCATACCTGTGCTCAGGACTGAGGATGAGGCTAAGTTCTACCCTGTTACATACAATTACTATCAGCAACTTAACGGATACAGGTATCTGAAGAATCTTGTTCTTAGTTATCATTTCTATCACGGCTCATATCTTGAGCATATATCGGAAGTGCTTGACACCACTAAGAAGACGATTATACACATTCCGAGCGTTAACTCACGCGCCTCTACAGGTAAAAAATATGACGAGGTGGAGGAGATAATGAAGTGTATAGGAACATTTGTGGATAAGGACTACAACACCTGTGTATATACATACGAGACACCAGACGGCAGACGATTGAAGGTGGCTGACCTTGTGGAGGATGACCCTGGTGAGAGGGCACGCATACAGACATATCTTCAGAATATGACAAAGCGTGATGACATAGACATCATCATAGCCTTGGGTACGGCAAAGGAAGGCTTTGACTGGGAATGGTGTGAGATGTGTCTGACTATAGGCGTGCGTGGCTCGCTTACCGAGGTGGTTCAGATTATCGGCAGGTGTACACGTGACTGTGAGGGCAAGGAGACGGCAAGATTCGTCAATATGATTGCCATGCCTGATGCAGGACAGGCAGATGTGAAAGTGGCTGTGAATGACTTCCTGAAAGCCATCACGGCATCTCTCCTTATGGAGCAGGTAATGGCTCCTAACTGGCATTTCAAGACAGTCAAGGATGAAGGGGGTGAGACAACGCCTGACGGTGATGGAAAAGGCATAGAAGTCGTGGGATTGAAGCCATTGTCAACGGCTAAGACCAAGATGATTATACAGCAACAACTTGACGACCTGGTTGCCGCCATACTTCAGGATGACATGACTGTACGAGCTATAAGCGGCTCGACTACTGCCGAAAATATAAACAAGGTTCTTATTCCTAAGGTTATTCGTACCCGCTATCCTGACCTCACACCAGAAGAGGTGGAAGAAGTGCGTCAGCATGTGGTGCTTAACACAATATTAAAAGGTGCTGAAATCGTTGATGGTAAAGGCAATCCTGTAGATATGTCTTCGTGGGAGCCTACTACTGGTAAGGATGGTGATGAGGCTGAGAGTGATGGTAATCGTCTTATCAAGGTGGCAAACAAGTTTGTAAATATAGACAAACTGAGTATCAATCTTATTGATACCATTAACCCATTTGAGCGTGCATACGAGATGTTGTCAAAGACGGTGGATGCTCCTACACTCAAGGTGATTCAAGACACCATTGCAGAGATAAAGTTTGACATGACTATTGAGGATGCTATCATAATTTGTAATTCATCGTTGAAAACGTGGGTGGCGGAGCATAATGGTGCTTTGCCTTCGCTCGATGACCCTAATCCTCAGGTGCGTGAACTGGCACAGGCTTTTGCTATCATTAAAAATCAGAAAATAAGGAAAATGAGGGGCCTCGAATATGAGCCCGATAAGAAATAATAAGATATGGAATGGCCAGAAGAATTGCTTAAACTGTTTGAAGACCCTATGTTCTCAAACGTCAAAATGCCCCCATCTCCTGTTACGGCAGATGACAGGACGTTAAGAAAGATGGAAGAAGTAAAGGCATGGATAGAAAAGAATGGCAGAGAGCCTCGTCCTGATGCTAAGGAGATAAAAGAGAAACTGTTGTTCAAGTCTTTGGAAACTTTAAAACAGATGAATGTATGGGCATAGATATTGACAAGGAACTGGAAAAACTGTTTGAAGACCCGATATTCGATGTCAGCGAGAAGGAGGCAAGTCTTTTCGATATACCTGTTGACATGAAAAAGGTTATGGAAAAGCGAAACAGTTCGGAACATGTGGCGCAAAGAAAGCCATGTGAGGATTTCGGCTTGTATAAGCCTTTGTTTGAACAGGTGAGAAGGGAACTGAATGATGGCAAGCGTAGGGTAGTAAGGATGAAAAAGATAGACGAATTCCTTACTGAGGGGCATTTCTATTCTATTGATGGCATGCTTTTGTATATACAACGTATTGAGAAGTTGACACGTGACAGCAATGGCAGGGGAAAGAATAAGGATGCTCGTACTCGTTGTATATACGAGAACGGTACGGAGAGTGATATCCTTGCTCAGTCTCTACGCAGGAGTATTTATGCCGATGGATACGGAATAACAGACCCACAGGAAGCGGTAGATGCTTTCTTTGCAGAATCATTGGGAAGTGATGACCTTTCTACAGGATATCTGTATGTATTGAAGTCATTGTCTTCTAATCCTGAGATTGCCGGAGTAAAGGATTTGTATAAAATAGGCTTTTCTACGAATAAGGTTGAGGAACGTATCAAGAATGCTGCGAATGAGCCTACTTATCTCATGGCTCCAGTACAGATAATTGACACGTATGAGATAGTGAACATGAACTCGCATAAGTTTGAAACGATTGTTCATCAGGTGTTCAATGCTGCTCAGTTCCAATTGAAAGTATATGATGATAATGGCAATGTCCATGTTCCTTCAGAATGGTATGTGGTACCACGTGAGATAATAAGTGATGTCGTTGCTAAGATAACTGATGGAACAATCATACATTATGTGTATAATCCACAGTTGCAATGTCTTGAACAGATTAGCTCAAAGAGTAAGTTCAGATTCAGTACAAAAGGACTGAAGGTACTCAAGTTGAAAAAGAACAAGGCTATCTTTGATGAGATTGTATCTGGTAAAAAGACTATTGAAAGTTGTGAACTTAATCAGAAGTCGATGAATAAGTTCACGTATGTTGATAAGGCAGATGGCAAAAGGTATCTTTGTAGGTATGATGTTTTAAGTATAGAAACGAATGTTCATTGTAGCCGTGAGTCCGCATTGATAGAAATAGTAGATATAGAGCATAATGGTAATATAGTGTATTTCACGTTGGGATGTGTTCTGGAGCATATTCCAGGCGCATAGGACTACTCCACGTCTATTTGTCTTACTTTGGCATTGGTCATAGGTGTGATTTCCTTGTGGTCAATATTCTTGTGGACGGCTTGGAGTATGCGGAGGAAAAGTCCGTGGCTGACGACGAGGACATTGGCATCGGGGTAGGTGGAAGATACGTAGTCGAGGAATGATTTGGCTCTTGCACGAAAAGCTGGCATGCTTTCTACGTCATCGGGCATATCCACCCATTTGCCTTTCTCTACAATCATGCCTGTTATTGAGCCCCAGTCGCGTTCACGGAGCTGTTTGGTATAGATAACTGGAATGTCTTGGTCAAGATGCTCAAGGATGATATTCGTGGTATCAACACATCGCTTGAGGTCGCTCGAAAGACATACATCAAAGGCTGTGGAACGTAGTTGTTCCACAGCCTCTATTGCTTGTTCTATCCCCGTCGGTGTGAGTGTGCCTGGCATGTGTCCCTGAAGGATATGCTTCGCATTCTCCTCTGTCTCTCCGTGACGAAGTAGAAATAGATGTGTCATAACTTCTGATTAGAAAGGAAGATCGTCTGTCTGGTCACCATTTGAAGCACCGAAGTCTGGTGCTGCTGGTGCAGCAGCAGGAGCAGCGAATGGAGCGTCAACAGCTGGTGTGGCACCAACAGGTGCGGCAGCAGGAGCAGCACCTGCTGTAGCTGGTTCTACCTTCCATGCACGTACGTCGTTGTACCAACGACCCTGATATTCACGTGCGTTAATATCGAAAGAAACTGTGTAGTCGTTTCCTTGCTGGATATTAAACAATTTGATTTTATCTTCGCCAAATACGTTGAAGCATATACGCTTTGGATACTGTTCAGATGTCTCAAGCACATATTCCTGTGACATCCACATGTTTCCAGTAGAACGTGACTGACCACTACGTGCATCAAGCACGACAATGATTTTTCCTGTAATTTCCATATTTATTTATAATTTCTTTTTGATTTCAGTTTTGCAGGTTTAGTTCTGATTGAGCCAAACACATCTGCAAAAGTACGATTTATTTTTTGTTTTATCACGTTAGGTACAGTGTTTTTTCGTCACTCTTGAATAAAAAGATTGATTTTTCTGCTCATTTTATTAAAACAATTCATAACTTTGTAGCAAATATAATTTTTTACCGAAAATGAAATTTAGTGTATCCAGCGCCATTCTCTGCAATAGAATGCAGATTGTAAGCCGAGTGCAAAGTTCCAAGAACTCACTCGCAATTCTTGATTGTGTTCTTTTTGAAATCAACGACGGAGTGCTTCGTCTTACTGCGTCTGATAGTGAAAACACAATCACAACAACACTTGAAGTGTCTGAATGTGACAAAAACGGAAAGATTGCTATCGAGTCAAAGCAGCTCATCAACTCTATCAAGGAGATTTCTGACCAGCCTATCACATTCAATATTAACGATAATAACTTTGCTATTGAGATTAACTACCAGAACGGTAAGTACAATCTCATCGGACAGGATGGTAACGAGTTCCCAGTACCTGCAGGTCTTACTGACCTTGACCACACGATAAGCATACCAAGTGTATTGCTTCTCAATGGTATTTCACGTGCTATCTTCGCTACTGCCAATGATGACCTTCGTCCTCAGATGAATGGTGTGTATTTTGACATCACTCCTGACTATACGACTCTCGTGGCAAGTGATGGTCACAAGCTCGTGCGTAACCGTATTCTCTCTGTCAAGGCAGATACAGCTGCGTTCAATCTTCCTAAGAAGCCAGCTCTCATGCTCAAGGGTATCCTTGGTAAGGAGGAGGAAGATGTGACAATCAGTTTCAGCGACCGTAACGCTCAGATTGACCTCTCAGATTACTCTATCACTTGTCGTCTTATCGAGGGACGCTATCCAAACTACAACTCTGTAATTCCTACAGACAATCCATTGCGCGTGCGCATTGACCGCCTTGCACTCATCGCAGCTCTCCGTCGTGTATCTGTATTTGCAAGTGCAAGTAACGCACTCATCAAGCTTCATGTTGAGAATAACACTCTCACTACTTCAGCTCAGGATATTGACTTCTCTACTTCTGCTGAGGAGCACATCCTCTGCGAGTATGATGGCAGTGCTATGAGCATCGGATTCAGCGGTCCGTTCCTTATTGATGTCCTCAACAGCATTTCCTGTCAGGACGTTGTCCTCGAACTTGCTGACCCAAGCCGTGCTGGTGTTATCGTTCCTGCTGAGCAGGAAGAAAATGAGGATGTCATCATGCTCCTCATGCCAATGATGTTGCAAAACTAAACGTATGAAACTAAACATAAAGAATCCAATCGTATTCTTCGACTTGGAAACTACTGGTGTTGATGTAGCAAAGGACCGCATTGTGGAACTTTGCTACATCAAAGTTTTTCCTAACGGTAACGAAGAATCAAAGAATATACGCATAAATCCTACAGTCCATATTCCTGAGAATACCACAGAGATACATGGTATATCAGATGAGGATGTAAAGGACTGTCCTACATTTGCCCAGATAGCTGGTGATTTGAGGCAGACATTTGAGGGTTGTGACTTTGCAGGTTTCAACTCCAACCGCTTCGATATTCCTCTTCTTGTGGAGGAATTTCTTCGTTGTGGCATAGACTTTGACCTTACTAAGCGTAAGTTCATTGATGTTCAGAACATCTTCCACAAGCTCGAGCAGCGAACTCTTGTTGCTGCCTACAAGTACTACTGTGGCAAAGATCTTGAGAACGCACATTCGGCTCTTGCAGATACTCGTGCCACTCTTGAGGTGCTTGAGGCGCAGCTTGACAGATATCCTGATGCATTGAAGAATGACGTTGCTTTCCTCGATGAGTTCTCCAAGATGAACAAGAACGTTGATTTTGCTGGTCGAATCGTTTATAATGACGAAGGCATCGAGATATTCAACTTCGGAAAGCACAAGGGCAAAACTGTTGCTGAGGTACTGAAGAAAGAGCCAAGTTTCTATAACTGGATGATGCAGGGCGACTTTTCTCTCAATACTAAGCAGGTACTTACGAGAATACGCCTCAGGGAACAGTTCGGGAAATAGCGGACCCTCTCCCCAGCCCTCCCCCTGAATGGGGAGGGAGAAGTTACTTTGTTCGCCCAATCGTTTACTATATTGGGATAGGGGAGCTTGGTCTTTCAGAAGTGTGCTCTATTATGTAGAGCGTAAGTTTGAACTATTAGCATACACGCGATATGTTGAACGGAAAGAAAATCGTATTAGGAATAACAGGAAGCATAGCCGCTTACAAGTCATGTCTCATCATACGTGAGCTGATAAAGAAGGGTGCAGAGGTACAGGTCGTGATTACTCCTGCTGGTAAGGAGTTCATCACGCCGATAACACTTTCTGCCCTTACGCATAAGCCCGTAATCAGCGAGTTCTTCAGTCAGAGGGACGGTACATGGAACAGTCATGTGGACTTAGGTCTATGGGCTGATGCCATGGTCATTGCTCCTGCTACGGCAAGTACTATCGGTAAGATGGCAAACGGTATTGCCGACAATATGCTTATCACGACTTATCTTTCCATGAAGGCTCCAGTGTTCATAGCTCCTGCCATGGATCTTGATATGTTTGCACATCCTTCTACTCAGAAGAACCTGCGTACATTGCAGGATTACGGGAATCATATTATTGAGCCTGGTACTGGTTTTCTTGCCAGTACGCTTGAGGGCAAGGGACGCATGGAAGAGCCTGTAAACATTGTTGCTCGTCTTGAAGAGTATTTCTCCAATGAGGATATCAAGCCTCTTGCGGGTAAGAAGATACTGATTACAGCAGGTCCTACTTACGAGAAGATTGACCCAGTACGTTTCATAGGCAACTACTCGTCAGGAAAGATGGGGCTTGCCCTTGCTGAGGAATGTGCCTCACAGGGAGCTGACGTGGAGCTTGTATGTGGTCCTGTATCGGCCAAAATGTCACGAGACTATCCTAATATTCACAGGACTGACGTGGAGAGCGCGCAGGAGATGTATGAGGCTTGTAAAGCCATTTATCCGACTATGGATGCGGGTATTCTGTGTGCAGCCGTGGCAGACTTTACTCCTGAGACAGTGGCAGACCAGAAGATTAAGCGTACAGGTGATGACATGATTATCCGTCTGAAGCCTAATCCTGATATTGCCGCTTCGCTCGGTAAGATGAAGAGAGCGGAGCAAAAGCTCGTTGGATTCGCCCTTGAGACCAATAATGAGGAATCAAATGCTCAGGATAAGTTGAAGAAGAAAAACTTCGATTTTATCGTCCTTAATTCTCTTCGTGACAAGGGTGCAGGTTTCAAGACAGATACCAACAAGATTTCCATCATATCAGCCGAAGGTAGAAAGGATTTCCCTCTAAAGTCAAAGGTTGACGCTGCAAGGGATATTGTAGATGAGATGGTATCTACATTTAACAGTTAATGATTAATGTGCCATCTGGCAAATAAATATCAACTATTAACAAGCTGATGCTTATGCATAAACTAACCTTCTTACTGACATCTGTATGCTGTCTATTTGGCAACATCGGCAACTGGAATAACACCTGCTTTGCACAGGAACTGAACTGTTCCGTCAAGATTATCCATTCGCAGGTGCAAGGCTCGAGCAATGGGGTGTTCGAGACTCTTGAGAATGCGATTACCGAATTCATGAATAATCATTCGTGGACGGAATTGCAGTACCAGAAGGTTGAGAAGATTGATTGTTCGCTTAACATTACGGTCAAGAAGTATGATGCATCTACCAATATGTTTACGGCTGAGCTTGTGTATCAGGTCTCACGTCCTGTTTACAACTCAAGTTATGTCACTACGGTCTTTTCGATGAAGGACCCTTCGTTCAACTTCGCTTACAAGGAGAATGACCCTCTGGAGTTCAACGAGAACAATCTTGACAACAATCTTACTGCCATGCTTGCATACTATGCCTATCTGTTCATCGGTTTTGACCTCGACACTTATTCGGAACTTGGCGGTACGGAGGTACTTCATGTGGCAGAGAATATACTCAATAATGCGCAGTTGCTTGGTGACCCCGGATGGAAGGCATTTGATAACAACAAGAACCGTCATGCCATCCTCAATGACTATATGGAATCCTCATTGGAACCGTTCAGACAGATGATGTACAAGTATCATCGTCTCGGACTTGACGAGATGGCTGCTAATGCTGACCGTGGCAGGGCTGCCATAAGTGAGGCCATTGACCTGCTTAAGGAGTCGCACAGCAATAAGACGCTGAGTCAGTTGCCACAGATATTTACCGACTATAAACGCGATGAAATCGTGAATATATACAGCGGACATGGTACAGAGAAAGAACGAACTGCCGTTGCTGATATTGTCTCAAATATCAATGCAAGTTTGAATACTTATTGGAATAAAATTCGCAAATAAGATAAGTAGGTGTGCAAAGTTATTTATACAATCCTTGCACAGCCTACTGCGCATCTTCACCGTCTAAAAACAATCGAGTAGGAGTCACTACACTCATTTATTTTAGGCGCTGAACCTACATCATTAATCAATACAATTATCATAAAAATATTTTTGCACACCTACTTATGATAAAGAATCTTCATATAGAAAATTATGCTCTCATCGAGCATCTGGACATTGACCTCCATGCTGGTTTCTCCGTTATCACGGGTGAGACTGGTGCTGGTAAATCCATCATTCTTGGTGCCATAGGTCTGCTTCTCGGTCAGAGAGCCGACATCAAGTCTATCAAGACAGGTGCAAGCAAGTGTGTCGTTGAGGCCACGTTTGATGTTCAGGGATATGGGTTCGACAGTTTCTTTGAAGAGAATGACCTCGACTTTGACGGTTCAGAATGTATCATCAGACGTGAACTTACATCGTCAGGTAAGAGTCGTGCATTCATCAATGATGTGCCTGTACAGCTCACTTTGCTCAAAGAGATTGGCGAACAGCTCATTGATGTCCATTCGCAGCACAAGAACCTGTTGTTGGGTAAGGAAGACTTCCAGTTGAATGTCATTGATGTCATTGCCAGCAACGCCGACTTGATTGCTGATTACAAGAAAGAATACAAGGAGTATAACTCTCTGTGTAAGAAACTTGAAGATGCTATCAGTAATACTAACCGCAATCGTGAAGAGGCTGATTACATGCGTTTTCAGTACAACCAGCTTGCTGAGGCTAACCTCAGTGCTGACGAGCAGTCAGAACTCGAGGAAGAGTCGGACACTCTGTCTCATGCCGAGGATATCAAGCAGGCACTCTATCAAGCCAACGCACTTCTTGCTGATGGAGGTGAGGGAGCAGATGCTCTCATGCTTATCAAGCAGTCAATGACGGCGCTCAACGGCATAAGCAATGTGTTTGCGCAGTCGGAGGAGCTGTCTAACCGTATTGACAGTTGCTATATTGAACTCAAGGATATCGCTGACGAGATAAGTTCGCGATGCGATTCCATCGAATATAATCCTTCACGTCTCGAATGGGTCAACGACCGTCTCAATACCATCTACACGCTTCAGAAGAAGCATAATGTAGATACCGTAGAGGCACTTCTGAAGATACAGGCAGAGCTTGACGAGAAGTTGTCAATGATAGACAATAGTGACGAATATATCGATGAATTGAGACATAAATGTGCCGATAAGTTCGACAAGGCACTCGGTATTGCTCGTAAGTTGAGTGACAGACGTCACAAAGCAGCCGTTGAGATAGAGAAGCGTATGGTTGAACTTCTTGTGCCTCTGGGTATGCCTAACGTACAGTTCAAGGCAGAGTTGACGGAGACTCAGGACAAGGACATTAAGCCGCGTCTTACGCCTTCGGGTATTGATGAGGTCGCTTTCCTCTTCTCTGCCAACAAGAACTCGGCACTCCAGCAGGTGTCACAGGTTGCTTCGGGTGGTGAGATTGCACGTGTGATGCTATCTCTCAAGGCTCTCATCGCGGGGGCAATAAAGTTACCTACAATCATCTTTGATGAGATTGATACTGGTGTGAGCGGTAGCATAGCCGAGAAGATGGCTAAGATAATGCGAGAGATGGGCGACCATGACCGTCAGGTGATAAGTATCACTCACCTTCCTCAGATTGCTGCCCTTGGCTCATCACACTACAAGGTGTACAAGGAGGACAAGGATGATGCTACCGTGAGTCATATCATCGAACTCACTACTCAGCAGCGCATCGAGGAACTTGCGCACATGCTCTCAGGTGAGGAGCTTACTGAGGCTGCACTTGAGAATGCAAAGGCGCTTTTGTCAATTAACAATTAATAATTAACAATTAACATGCTGCGTTCGCTGTTTTTTAAGAACGAAAAATAAAATCGGTTCTATAAGAATTCGTGTGGACGATGATTTTTCCGACCACGAATTACACGAATAGACACGAACTTTTATGTCCTCTTGTTTATTACACTAAGACAACTCGTGTTGTCTGCGAATTACACGAATACCATCCGGATAGTTGACGTGCTTAAAAGATTCGTGCAATTCGTAATTGCGAGAGCAATTCTTCGTGTAATACACATCAGTAGTCAAAGTGAATTGGAAAAGTTAGTGAAAATTCGTGTAATTCGTGTTAAAAAAGAATAACAAATTTTCTAAATTTTCGTTTCTCAAAAAACATGGGCTGTGCCGTTCCTCCGGAGGCATACATTTGACATGATAGATTTGACATTCATTGACATAATACATTAGAATTAACTATATGAAAAGACTCTTATTAACAGCAGTAACATTCATTGCGTGTGTCTGTGCTTCAGTTGCTCAGGCACCTAAGGGAATCAACAAGATACAGAAGGCAGTCATTTCTGTAAACACATACGACAGCAAGGGCGAACTGCTCAAGTCGGGAACTGGATTCTATGTCGGTGCAGATGGAGAGGCTATTGCCGACTATTCTCTCTTCAAGAATGCCCATAAGGCAACCGTCATTGATATGGCAGGCAAGCAGGCTGACGTGGATTGCATTCTTGGAGCTGACGACACCTATTCGGTTGTTCGTTTCAGAGTCAAGACTAAGGGCAATGCCGTGCTCAGTCCTGTGGCTGATGCACAGGCAGATTTGACCGATGTATTCGTTGTTCCTTTCAGCAAGGAGAAGATAAAGAACTGTCGTAATACTACGATTGAATCACATACACAGTTGAAAGAGAAGTATGCCTATTACACTCTCACTGACGACCTTGGCGAGGAGTTTACAGGTTGTCCTCTGTTCAATGCAAAGGGCGAACTCATCGGTATTATTCAACCATCACTCAAGGAGAAAGGTTATGCTCTCGACATCCGTTTCCGTGAAGAACTCACCATCAAGGCAATATCAACTACCTCAGTCAATATGGCTCTCAACAGTATCAATATCCCTAAGGGAGTGCCAGAGAGCGTTGAGGAGGCACTTGTCTATACGTATTTCAAGTCGAGGTCAGCAGGCAATGAGGAGTATCTTGACATCATGAACCGTTTCATCGCTGCCTATCCTGACAATGCGGAGGGTTATCTCCGTCGCTGTACGCCTTATATCGACCTCTGCGAGTTTGATAAGGCTGATGCCGACCTCACTAAGTACCTCTCTCTTGCCAAGGACAAGGCTGCTGGCTACTACAATGCTGCTCAGACCATCTACAATAAGCTCACATACCAGAAAGAGCCTGCATACGACAAGTGGACATACGACCTTGCCATCAGTCATATAGACAAGAGTCTTGAGCTCTACAAGGATGATAAGGTGAAGACGGTAGATGCCAAGGTATTGAAGGCTCAGATACTCTCAGGCAAGACAGACTATGATGGTGCGATAAAGATATATGAGGACCTTGCATCGGTGCCTGAGACAGCCACTCCAGGCGTATATTATGCCATGTCACTTGCGAGTGAGATGCGTGGCGACTCAGCCATGGCAGTTATAGCTCTCATGGACAGTGCCATCAATAAGTTTGGTGAACCTCTTCCTGGTGAGGCTGCCAACTATGTTCTCCGTCGTGGACGTCTCTATGCTCAGATAGACAAGAACCGTGCTGCTGTGCAGGACTACAACCAGTACTGCTATCTTGTCAACAGCAAGGTGTCTGACGTGTTCTACTATGACCGTAGTCAGATAGAACTGAAGGGCCGTCTCTTCCAGCAGGCGTATGACGATATCAATACTGCCATCTCCATGAATCCAAAGCCTCTCTACTACATCGAGAAGGCTGCCATGTGTCTCCGTTTCGGCTATAACGACGAGAGTATCGAGGCGTGTAACGTCGTGCTTCGTACCAACGACAAGGACACTGATGCTCTCCGCATTCTCGGTTTTGCTCAGATACAAGCTGGCAAGAAGGAGGAGGGTAAGGCAAACCTTCAGAAAGCTATCGACCTTGGTGACGAGAATGCCAAGGAGATACTGGAGAAATATGGAAACTGACAGACTAACGGACCCCCTTCCCGGCCCTCCCCCTAAATGGGGAGGGAGAAGTTACTCTGTTCGTCTCTAAAGCTATAAAAGGTTCCCTGTCAGCAAATGTTGGCAGGGAATCTTTTTTTGTTGAGCCGGTTGGCCGCCCCGTTACTTCCCTACGGTCAGTGAGATCGCTTCGCTAAGTTCGGGGGACTGGGGGCTATGCGCATGCGCTTGCTCCTATAGCTCCTGCGATGGCGCTAAGGACAGCGATAATGAGCTTGATAATCTTGTCCCATTTGGATTTCTTTTCTTCTGTCATAGTGTTTGTGAGTTTTTAAGTTTTTAAGTTTTTAGGTTTTTAAGTTTTTTAGTTCTCGCGGAGGTGAGCTGTTTTAAGTTTGTGAGTTTTTAAGTTTTTTAGTTCTCGCGGAGGTGAGTTCGTATTTACCCGACGCTGACGCGTCGGGAACGGTGGTTAGGGTAGCCCCTTTGGTATCTCCAGCTCCCTCCCTGTAGGGAGGGCTGGGGTGGGTCTTTTAGAAGCCGCCACCACCGCCTTCGTTGCCGCCTGTATTGCCTCCGGTGTTTCCTCCTTCGTTGCCACCTGATGCAGGTGTGACGGATGTGCTGCCGCTTGGGAGTGTCACTTTGCCCTCGGCATCGATGTAGCGGCAGATGACCTGACGGATGTTGGAGAGGCGGAGTGACTTCTTGAGTCGCTGTGCCTCACGGTAGGCATCCGTGCCGAGAGGGTTGGCGTCGGTAGGGTGGTTGGCATTGAGCCATGCAGATACGAGTGTCATCTTCTGCTTGAATGCTTCCTGCTGTGCAAGCTGACGTGCTGTCGGTGCACCTGTGTAGGGATTGCATATCTTGCCTGTGTGACAAGTGCATGATGAGTGGTTGAAGTTGAAGTAGGTATTGCTGTGACTGCATACCTTGCCACTCATTCCCTTGATTGTGTCGATTGGAAAAATCTTTGCCATAGTGTTTAAGTTTTTGTGTTTGTGAGTTTTTAAGTTTTTTAGTTCTCGTGGTATGTGAGTTTTTTAGTTTTTAGGTTTTTAAGTTTTTTAGTTCTCGTGGTTTGTGCGCACAATTCATGTGTAAAAGTCTTCGGCAATCCTTCGTGCACCCTTCGTAAGAAGACCGGACCCTCTCCCCGTCCCTGCCACTTTATCTGGATGGACGCCCCCTTCGGGGGATGGGGGGCTTTACCTCTGACATTGCAAAGATACTGTGTTTTCTGCTGTCTGCCAAGGAAAATTCAAAGTGCAAATTCGATTCGCTTCGATTCTTTATGATTTGTTTGGTTATGTTGCAGAAAATCATTATATTTGTAAAGTTTTCAAACTCTCAGGAGAAATTTACAAACACAAAAAATCACAAACACAATGAAGACGGAATTTGTTAGTAAAATGGATTTGGGAATGGCTTATTTCCCACATATTGATGGTGTGTCAGCACGTCAGAAGTTATGCAATCTTATTCATGAGGATGAGGCTTTGTTCAATGATCTTGTAGGTCGTGGGTATAAGAAGACGTCCAAGTGCTTTAGCCCTAATCAGTTAGAGGCGATTTTTGAGCGTCTCGGAATGCCTTGGTGAGTAGTTGGGTGTTTTTTGGGGTGTCTTTTTGGGTGTCTTTTTTTGCGGACTCAATATTGTGTAATTCATTTTGTTAAGTGCCAAAAATGGCCTCAGGGTGTTTTTCCCTTTTAAAAACCTTATCATGTGCGCGTGCGTGAGATTAATAGGTAATAAATATAAATAACCACGCGTATATATAATCGCGGGGGTTAAAAAAAAGTTTTTTCGCGTTTTTACACACCCAAGGTCAAAAACGGGGGTTTATGCATTGAATGTCATGTGCTTAGCTTTGCGAAAAAATCCACCCCAAAAAACACCCCAAAAAACACCCAGGAGCTCACCAATAGCCCCCCTTCGGGGGTCGGGGGGCTATTTCTTGAAGTGTTATCGAATGTTAATAAATCTTATTGATTCTTAAATAATTTGGCTTATTCGGACGACTGGCATATATTTGCAACATAGTGTAACTACTTGAATGAAATAACTTCCTTAACTCTCATCCATGAATAATGCCGGAGCTTTCCGTACCGTATCTGCGGATGAGCTCAGTAGCGACATAGAGAGATACATCGACCTTGCCCGTCGTGGCATGCTGTATGTGAGGAATGATGCTGAAGTCATATTACCCGAATGCCTGATGACTCCCGAGGCTATGCGACTATGGAAGCGACTACAGGATGCTGGATGGGTGGATAATGACTATCGCACCATAGGATTGTCATATACTCAAAAGGCGGTACTTGCCATGGAGATGTCTAAAAGGCTGGATGTGTTCCGTGTGTGGAAGGTTTTCGGTGACCTGTGGGATATGAAACCCGACACGCTGCGCAGCGCATACAACAAGGCTCTCGGTGGTGCCAAATACTCACAGTTCTATGATGCGGTGAGGAAGATGATAGGATAACAGGACAGACCCCCTCCCCAGCCCTACAGACCCCCTCCCCAGCCCTCCCCCTGAATGGGGAGGGAGAAGTTACACTACTCGTTGGGGGGAAAGTAATTCTTAATTTTGAATTCTGAATTCTTAATTTTTTTTCAAACCCGTACCCAACCCGTACCCGTTTTTAAAAAAACAAGTTCGTACCTTTGCAATGTCGAAAGATAAAAAGACTCAACTGGTGCATGCGGAGGTTGAGCCGACAGTCACGACACAAACACTAAAATTAAAACAATTACAAACACAAAAAAAAATTTAGATTATGGCAACAGTTTTTCAGAATGATGCCAAGAACGAGACTCGTATCGTTGGCACGACAGTAGTAATCAATGACCCTGACATGCGTCTTGCACTCGACAAGGCTGTGGGCGGCAAGGTGGTGGTGCACTCAGACGACCACTCTGTCGATATCCGTATCGACAAGAAGAGGGCAGAGAGCCTTGTGGAGGAGTTGTTCAAGGGTGCTGACGCTGGTCTCGTAGCCAAGTACAATCCTCGCGACAAGAAGTACTCTCTCTCCCTTAACGTCGTGGGTGCCACATTCCGTGGGGTGGGCAGGACTCGCATCAAGGTTGAGTTCAACAAGGCTCTCGACTCAATCTACAGCAGACTGTAGGTGAGAGGTATTTTGGGGAACGAAAATTTAGAAAATTAAAGAAAATTATTTTCAAATCTTTGTAGGAAATCGCACCATAGGTGCGGACGAAGAAAAAACAGATAAAAACAAACAAAAACAAGAAAAAACATTTTTTTTTCTAATTGGCCGCTTGGCGGCAAAAACAGCAATATGGCTTTAACCATGCAGTTAGAATAAATTTTCTTTAATTTTCTGAATTTTCGTTCCCCTAAAAAATCTCAGTGAACCAGCATGTTAATTGTTAATTATTAATTGTTAATTGAAAAGTTAACCAAATGTTATGTTATCAGATGATGAGAAAAGCCTTGAAAAGGCAAGGAATGAGAGGGAGGACAATATTGTCGGGATAACCCTCGATATGTTGCTCGGGTTGATAGACGACAAGAAGAAGGAACTTGACGCTATCATAGCTGACTGTGGCAGGAAGACGGAACGTGAGAGGGCACTCATCGAAGCCCTGTCAACGTATCTCGACGAGTCCTTTGACCGCTATCTTGCCGTGCCTCAGTACATCCAGAGACAGAAAGCCTGTCAGGACGTGTATCTGTTTGTCGGTACCCACTGGAAACAGATTATCTACCAGCAGTTCATCGACTTTGTCCGTGACTGTTGCCACAAGACAGGACTTGAGGACACATACTGCGGCGACAGCGTGTTCATGAACCGGTTGCTGGAGCATCTGACCTTCCGCCGTTCACGTTACAGAGCCAATGCCGTACCGCATGGCGAGGTGTGGATAAACCTCAGCAACGGCACGCTCGAGATTCACCCTGACGGCAATGTCGTGTTCCGCCACCATGAGTCAGACGACTTCTTCACCTACTGCCTGCCATATCCCTACGATGCGGATGCCGGGTGTCCGCAGTGGCTCGCCTTCCTCGACCGTGTGATACCCGAACGTGAGATGCAGCAGCTGCTCTCCGAGTATGTGGGCTACTGTTTCACCAAGAACATGAAGCTCGAGAAGATGGCAGTGTTCTATGGTACAGGCTGCAACGGCAAGTCGGTCACGATGGATGTGATAGAGCACGTCCTCGGTAGGGAGAACGTCAGTCATGTGAGTCTGGCAGCCGCCACGACAGACGATGAGAAGCGGATGCACCTTGAAGGCAAGCTCGTGAACATATCGTCCGAAAGCAGCAAGGACATAGACGCTGCAACACTCAAGCAGCTTGTCAGCGGCGAGCCAGTCAATGTGCGTAAGCTGTATGTCGGCTCGTATGTCATCTACGACTACGCAAAGCTGATAACCTCCTTCAACCAGTTGCCGCCAGCCGAGCGCACATACGGCTATTACCGCCAGTGGCTGCTCTTCCCCTTCAAGGTGACCATACCCGAGGAGGAACAGGACATCAACCTCGTACACAAGCTGTGTGGTGAACTCCCCGGTATCATGAACTGGGTGCTGTCAGGACTGAGACACCTTGCCGTGAGCAACACTTTCACCCAGAGTCCGCTATGCACTCAGGCGCTGTCCGAATACCAGAAGCGTACCAACTCCGCCTTGCAGTTCCTTACAGACAGATGCGAAATAGATTCCATGTCAGCCATCAAGCTGATGGACCTGTATTCCAGCTACAGCCTTTTCTGCAACGAGGAGGGCATCAGTAACAAGATGACCAAATGCCACTTCAAGGAACATCTCGAATCATTCGGTGCCAAGGCAAGAACCATACACGGAGTGGTGTACTATGACGTGAAGGTAAATTAAGCCCCCCGACCCCCGAAGGGGGCGGCCATCCGGATATAGACGGCCCCCTCCCGACCTCCCCACAGGGGAGGAGAAGAGTCACTAATGTGGTTTGCTACTGTGTCTGATGCGTCAGCATCGTGGAGGCATATTTAGGAATGGATAGTCTAAATTTTCGTTCTAAAAATCAGCTAAAAAATGTCAATCGTCAAAAATAAAATTTCCCGTCAGTCCGCCCCCTTCGGGGGACGTGTGACTTACGATACCTCAGCTCTCAACGGTCTCCCGATGCTGGAGGTGGTAAAGCGCCTTAATCATACGGTAAGGAAGAGCGGCAAGAATGACGTGATGCTCTGTCCTTTCCATGAAGACCATCATCCGTCAATGGTCATATACGAGCACCACACACAATGCTTTGCCTGCGGAAAGACCGTGAATGTCATCGGCTTTGTCATGGAAGACAGTAACAAGACCTTCCTCGAAGCCTGTGACTGGCTCAGCCAGCAGTTCGGCACAGGAAGGGTGGAGGAGACATCCCCCATGGCGACAAGGACAGCGAGACGTACGCACGTGGCACGAAGGCTCAGTGTCAGGAAACATCCTTCGATGGAGCAATCATTCCATGGCGACTGGACTTTTTCTGCTGAATATGTGGCGAGTCATGTCAGTATGCAGGACAGTTTCTGCAAGTGTCTCCAGCACGTCTTCGACAAGGAGAAGGTGCGTTATGTGGCAGAGATGTACGGTATCGGCTGTTTCGGCATTGACGACACCATGTTCCCCGTCATGGATGCAGACCTCAATGTACATAACATCAAGATACAGCACTACGACACCAATCCCCTCTCCAGTGGCTTCTTCCACAAGGACCACGGCAAGGCATGGTGGTACGGCAAGAAGTACATGGAGACCCATCCCGACAAGGGCGACACCTTCTGCGATGTCCAGTGTTACTTCGGTGAGCATCTTATTTCCCGTTATCCCTCAGCCATCATCGTGCTTGTGGAGAGTCCCAAGAATGCCATCCTCGGCACATGCCTCTGGCCTCAGTACCTGTGGGTGGCAGCGGGTAACAAGAATATGCTCACCCGTCCTCGTCTCCAGTGTCTCCGTGGCAGAAGCGTCATCGTCATGCCCGATGCTGATGCCGAGCAGGAGTGGCGCACCATCCTCGATGGCATGCGTGACATTGCCACCTTCGTCTTCTCCTCCATGATTCCCTCCTTCCGTGACATGGGCAGCAAGTGCGACATCGGCGACTGGGTGGTGGAGAGAATGAGGAATTAGGAGTGAGGAATTAGGAATGGATAGTCAAAATAGGAACGAAAATTTAGAACTTTTCTCACCGAAGGTAAAATTAAAGAAAATTTATTTTTTATCTCAAATTTCAAATTTATGTTTATGCCTTCGGCTTATAGTGGTGCTGCAAAAGCTGCCAGTTAGAAAAAATTTTGACCTGTACGGTTGAAATTTCTGAAACATTAGCATATTTTAAATCTCCCACAGAGCTCACAGAGGACACAGAGTTTTTTCTTAGTTCTCTGATTTATTTAGAGTGCACAGAGGTCGCTTGTGCTCCGTGGAGCTCTCAGAGCAAACTCGCTGAGGCGGCAAGTTACTTTGCTTATTCCGAACGGCTCTGTGTACTTCTAGGAGCGCCTGCGACCTCTGTGAACTCGTTTAAGGGGAAAGACTATGTAACTGAATCTCTGTGTCCTCTGTGAACTCTGTGGGAGAAAAAAATATCGTTGATATTTCGGTTTCCCAGTTTGTTTCGTAGTTTCTTTTGAACCGTACAGGTTGAAAAATTTTCTTTAATTTTATAAATTTTCGTTTTAAAAAATCACGGCAGGTACATACATGACTAAAAGAGAGTGAATAAATTTGGCATTTCACATGTTAAATCGTACCTATGTTGGCTACGCCGAAGGTACTCACGCTCAACAAAACTCAAATAAATTTGGTTTTGTTTTCGCTTAATCGTACCTTTGTTGGCTACGCCGAAGGTACTCACGCTCGGAAATGCTCAAATAAATTTGGCATTTCACTCGCTTAATCGTACCTTTGTTGGCAAATTGCAATTTATGAAAAGAGAAGACTTCGAAATCATGGCGCCCGTCGGTTCGCGAGAGAGCCTTGCAGCCGCTATTCATGCCGGTGCCAATTCTATCTATTTCGGCATAGGTAAGCTGAATATGCGTTCGCATAGTGCGAATGCGTTTACGATAGATGACCTTAAGGAAATTGCCCAGATATGTCATGAGCATGGACTTAAGTCATACCTCACCGTCAATACTATCATCTACGGCGAGGATATAGATACTATGCACGAAATCATAGATGCTGCCAAGGAGGCACGCATCAGTGCCGTAATAGCCAGTGACGTGGCTGTTATGACCTATTGTCGTAAGGTGGACCAAGAGGTGCACCTCAGTACTCAGCTCAACATTTCAAATATTGAGGCACTCAAGTTCTATGCTCAGTTTGCCGATGTAGTCGTTCTTGCCCGTGAGCTTAACATGTGGCAGGTGAGCGACATCTATGAGCAGATTGTGGCTCAGGATATTCGTGGCCCTAAGGGTGAGCTTGTGCGCATCGAGATGTTCTGTCACGGTGCTCTCTGTATGGCGATCTCAGGCAAGTGCTACCTCAGTCTCCAGAATGCGGGACGCTCAGCCAACAGGGGTGAGTGTGTGCAGATATGCCGCAGGGCATACGAGGTGAAGGACATTGAGACAGGCACAGAACTGGCTGTTGATAACAAGTATATCATGTCGCCAAAGGACCTCAAGACAGTACGTTTCATCGACGTGATGATGAACTCTGGTGTGCGTGTGCTCAAGATTGAAGGTCGTGCCCGTGGTCCTGAGTATGTCAAGACTGTGGTTGAGGCATACGACCAGGCCATCAATGCCGTTATTCACGACAATGACCACCCTGACGAGCCAAAGCAGTTCACGGATGAGGCTAAGGACGCATGGGACAAGTCGCTCATGACAGTGTTCAATCGTGGTTTCTGGGACGGTTACTATCAGGGTCAGAAACTGGGTGAGTGGTGCGATGTATATGGCTCTAAGGCAACAGAGAAGAAGATATACTGTGGCAAGTGTACCAAGTACTTTGCCAAGATAGGTGTTGCAGAGTTCCTTGTGGAGAACTGCGACATCAAGGCTACGGACAAGATGCTCGTTACAGGTCCTACGACTGGAGCCCTTATCCAGCCAGTGGATGAGATACGACTTGACGAGAAGCCAGTGGAGTCAGCCAAGAAGGGTGACTTCATCAGCATCAAGGTCAACGAGCGTGTACGTCTCAATGACCGTCTGTTCGTACTCTTCAATGACGAAAGCCAACAATTGACACAAAAATAAGAAAAAGACCCCCTTCGCCCTTCGGGCACCTCCCCCTCTATGGGGAGGATGCAAGTTACTCCGAACGCCCTAATCGCGAACAATCTAACTATCTCCCTCCCCATATAGGGGGAGGGCTGGGAGAGGGGGTCCGTTATATCTATGAATTACTTGAAAAAACTATCAGTAGCCCTGCTCGGATTGTCCATGATGTCTGCTGGGGCGGAAGCACAGCAGCTACAGGACGAAGAAGAGCTGACTAAGGTGCTCACATACATGAAACACGTCATGTTGTTCAACCAGAGATTACCACAGGAAAAGGTGTATCTCCACTTTGACAACACAGGCTACTTCATGGGTGAGACTATCTGGTTCACGGCATACGTAACCAGAACAGACAAGAACAACACAACCGACTTGAGCCGTGTTCTCTATGTGGAACTCGTCAATCCGTCGGGTGATGTGGTAGAGACAAGGAAGTACCCGATTGAGAACGGTGTGGCAAGCGGTAACATAGACCTCGTCCACATCCTCACATCAGGATTCTACGAAGTCAGGGCATATACAAGATATATGACCAACTGGGGAAGCGGCGGAATATTCTCAAGGGTATTCCCTATATTCGAGGCTCCGAAGAAGGAGGGAGACTATTCCAATCCCGTTATCTCCACACAGACTTATAAGAAGCGTCTTCCTAACATCCGCTCAAATGAGGATGATGCAGTGGTTGGAAAAGCAGAGGACAAACGTCTGAGTGTACACTTCTATCCAGAAGGTGGCCACCTCATCAAGGGATTACGTTCACGTATAGCATTTCTTGTGACAGACAAGACAGGCAATGACCAGGAACTTGGTGGACTCGTGCTTGACGAGAACAAGGAGACACTCTTTGCTGTTGCTACCCAGTACGAAGGTAAAGGTGTATTCGATATTGTGCATGACGGCAAGCCTAAGTATCTGCGTATAGCAGACGCAAAGGGTAATCAGCATGACTTTCTCATACCAGAGCCAGAGCCAGAAGGAGTGGCGCTAAGAATGGATATGCTGAAGGATGATGATATCACAGCCACCATACAGGCTTCGCCTGCGATGCTGGGCAAGTTGATGGGTTACACCCTTATGCACAACGGAAAAGTGCTCGTGGCAGATACCACATACTGCAATGGTGCATTTGCCATTCCGTTTGACCGTAAGACCATGCCAGAAGGTGTGAGCCAGTTGACACTCTTCACGGCTGACGGACATATACAGGCAGAGCGACAGTTCTTTATCTGTCCTAAGTCTTTACCATCCGACACCATACGTTTCACTTCTCCTATGCGAGCTGTCAAGCCTTGTGGTAAGGTGATTGTGAAGGTACACTCCGTGCCAAACTCACGTCTCTCTCTCTCTGCTATGGATGCAGAGACGATGGTGAACGGCAAGAACGGAAACTTCAAGACATGGATGCTCCTGTCAAGTGATATAAAGGGATATATACATAATCCAGAATACTATTTTGAGGCTGATGACCGTGAGCACCGTATGGCAGCCGACCTTCTCATGATGGTACAGGGATGGAGACGTTACGACTGGGCACTCATGGCAGATGCCATAGACTCCAACGAGGGCTATACGCTATTCAACAAGGAGAGTGCCGACTTCCATCAGCCTATGGAGGATAAGCTATACCTCTTCGGCTCGCTCAAGGAGAAGAGCAAGAAGTACAAGGTGGATGAGGCTTGGCTCACGGCAACACTCTATAACAGGGCAGGCGAACATCTCAAGGGGCAGGCAAAGACCGACTCGGTAGGTGGATATGCCTTTGAACTCCCGGATATATATGGAGAGATGTCGCTTATCATCAACACAGGCGTTGACCATAAGGGTTACTGGAAGGATGCCAAATACTATGTAGGCATTGATCGCCACTTCTCTCCAGCAAGACGATTCCTTATGCCAAATGAGACTAAGGTGCAGGAGGCAGTCAAGTCAAACCTCTTCAACGAGCGTGAGTACATGAACAAGGCTCTCGAAGACTACAGGGACATGAAGATACAGAGTCCAGACAAGGTACTGCCAAATGTCGTTGTCTCTGCTCGCAGAAGGGTATTTGAGCAGGCGCGTGCATCATGGCAGACAGAAAAGACAGGTACATACTACTCACAGATGTTCTATGATGCTGCAGCAGATGCCGACAAATATGAGGATTTGGGACTTCAGGTTCCTACATTGTGGGGATGGCTCAATAGCCGTAACAAGTTCTTTACATCAAATACTCAATCGGACAATGCAACACTGTCAGAGTCGGTGTCATCGTCTTTGGATTCCTCAGCACCGGGAGAGGCTACGATGTCCGCACTTGGCGGTGACATGACAGAGTCAAATACACTCACTAATGACCAGATTATCGCTGAGTCGGAAAAGGGACTCGATGGTCAGGCATTTGAACAGGACCACATAGAAGGACATGGCGAGTTTGAGGACGGACTGGCATACAAGAACCGTCCTATCGTATGGATTCTCAATAATGCGTATGTGGGAATAACCCACCTTGGCGCAAAGAAACTGAATGACCTCAACATCCTCTTGACGAACAATCAGCCAATGCCGATATTCATTGACGAGGTGAAGTCAGTATATGTGTCAGAATCGCCAGATGCGTACAGGAACGTACTTTTGTGCTCTGACCTTAGAGGTATGGACCCTGTTACCGTGTTTGTCTATACTCACCTCAACGTGGGAAAGGACAAGAAAGGTGTCCGCTCTACTTACTTCAACGGATTCAACGAGGTAAAGACGTTCCAGATGGAAGACTACAGCTACTATCCACCAATGGAGGACTTCCGCCGCACAATCTACTGGGCACCAGATGTCAAGACCGATAAGGATGGCAATGCACATGTAGAGTTCTGGAACAACAGTTCGGTACATGAGATGTACATTAATGCGGAAGGACTTGCACCAAACGGTAAGGTGCTGTTCAGTAAGTAAATACCCACCCCAGCTCTCCCTATAGGGAGGGGGCTTGATTTGCCCATCGCTTGGGGGGCTTGTGGTAATATCGTAATGACGTGACAACGTGATGACAACCTACCGTATAACCGCAAAACCGTACAACCTAAAGAATAATATTGTAACATCTAAACTTAGAAACAAATGAATAATATGAAATTTCGCCTCATTGTGATGAACTTCCTTGAGTTCGCAGCATGGGGAGCATATCTGACATCTATGGGTGCATTCCTTGCATCCGTGGGACTGGGAACCGACATAGGCAACTATTATGCCATTCAGGGCATAGTGTCAATCTTTATGCCTGCCCTTATGGGTATCGTTGCTGACCGATGGGTACAGGCACAGCGACTTCTCTCCTTCTGTCACTTCATGGCAGCAGTATTCATGGGAATAGCGGCATGGATAGGACTTAACGGTAATGACGGCACAATAAACGGAACGGCACTATTTGCAGTCTATACAGCAAGTGTGGCATTCTATATGCCTACATTGGCACTCTCCAACTCAGTTGCCTATACGGCACTTGACAAAGCAGGACTTGATACTGTGAAGGCTTTTCCGCCAATACGTGTGTTCGGAACCGTAGGATTTATCTGTGCCATGCTCTTCGTTGACTTTGCAGGTTATCAGAATACACCTATACAGTTCCTCGTGTCAGGAATCATAAGTGTGGCTCTCGCAATCTACTCACTCACTCTCCCAAGTTGTCCAGTAGGTCGTGACAGTGGCAAGCAGTCAATCATGGAGGCGTTCGGCTTGAAGGCATTCACACTCTTCAAGGACAAGAAGATGGCATTCTTCTTTATCTTCTCATTCCTCCTCGGTGTGAGTCTTCAGATTACCAACGGATACGCTAACCCATATATCCAGTCATTCGGTGGATATGAGGAGTTCAAAGGATTGTTCTTCGTTGAACACAGTAACTTCCTTATCTCCCTCTCACAGATGAGTGAGACACTGTGTATTCTCCTCATACCATTTGCACTGAAGAAGTTCGGTATCAAGAACGTGATGCTTATCTCCATGTTTGCGTGGGTAGGACGTTTCGGTTTCTTCGGACTTGGTGACCCGGGAAACGGAGTATGGCTCTTCATCCTCAGCTGTATCGTATATGGAGTGGCATTTGACTTCTTCAATGTCAGTGGTTCACTCTTCGTTGACAAGGAGACAGACGTAAGTATGCGTTCATCAGCACAGGGACTCTTCATGCTCATGACCAATGGTCTTGGAGCTACTTTTGGCTCACTTGCAGCAAAGGAAGTAATCAATCACTTTGTATATACCAATGCATCCGACCCATCATTCATGAGTCTTGATGGATGGCGTACTTCATGGTTCATCTTTGCAGGTTACGCTCTTGTAGTTGGTATTGCATTCGCTATACTATTTGAATATAAGCACGAAAAAGAATAATGGCAGAAGATTTTGATATAAGGGAACAGCGCAACAAGTCGGACAAGGATTTTGAGAACGCTCTGCGCCCGCTGAAGTTTGAGGACTTCAGTGGACAGCAGAAGGTTGTGGAGAACCTTGGCATCTTTGTTGAGGCTGCAAAGTATCGTGGTGAGCCTCTTGACCACACTCTCCTCCATGGTCCTCCAGGACTTGGAAAGACTACGTTGAGCAATATCATTGCCAACGAGCTGGGTGTAGGTTTCAAGGTTACTTCGGGTCCTGTACTTGACAAGCCGGGTGACCTTGCAGGTATCCTCACGAGTCTGGAGGAGAATGATGTTCTCTTCATTGACGAGATTCATCGTCTCTCACCTGTGGTAGAGGAATATCTGTACTCAGCCATGGAGGACTATCGTATTGACATCATGATAGACAAGGGTCCTTCGGCACGTAGTATTCAGATAGACCTCAGTCCTTTCACACTCATAGGTGCCACTACACGTAGTGGACTCCTCACAGCACCTCTCCGTGCACGTTTCGGTATCAATCTTCATCTTGAGTATTATGATGCGGAGACCCTCACAAAGATTATTCTCCGTTCTGCAAGTCTCCTTGGAGTACCTTGTGACTATGAGGCAGCAGGTGAGATAGCAAGTCGTTCACGTGGTACGCCACGTATTGCCAATGCTCTGCTCCGACGTGTACGTGACTTTGCTCAGGTGCGAGGCAATGGTACTATCAACCTTGAGATAGCACATGTGGCACTTGAGGCACTCAACATAGACAAGTACGGACTTGACGAGATAGACAACAAACTCCTGCTCACCATCATTGACAAGTTCAAGGGTGGACCAGTAGGAATAACAACCATTGCCACAGCCATAGGTGAAGACCCAGGTACTGTGGAGGAGGTATATGAACCATTCCTCATCAAGGAAGGCTTTATCAAGCGTACTCCACGTGGACGTGAGGTGACGGAGATGGCTTATCATCACCTCGGACGTTCCCCTTGGGTCAATCCAAAGGATAACTCAGGCATGAGGAATATGTTTGATATGTAAGTTTTTAAGTTTTTGAGTTTTTAGTTTTTTTAAGTTTTTTGGTTTTCGCGGAGAAGAAAAAACGTAAGAGCATTAGAACTCACAAATTCAAGAATATAAAAACTTACCAACTTAAAAACTCACGAACTCAAAAACTTACAAACTCACAAACTTAAAAACTTACAAACTCAAGAACTCACAAACTTAAAAAACAAACGAAGTAACTATTTTCTCCTCCCCTCGTGGGAGGTCGGGAGGGGGCTAAAACTCACATTACTATGAAAAAGTTTATTATCACCGCAGCTATCGTAATGTTGAACATTGTGGCTGCAAATGCTCAGAAAGTGTCAATACTTGGTGATTCATACTCTACTTATGGCGGAGCTGTGAGTCCCCACTGGAACTATTGTTGGTACAATGGTAACGACAAGAAGAATGAGCAGAAGAATGACGTAGAGAGCGTTGACCAGACATGGTGGAGCCTTGTGATTAAAGAAATGGGATATAAACTTGAGAAGAACAATTCATTCTCAGGTTCAACAGTATGTTACACAGGATATGGAAGGGAGGATTACTCTGACCGTGCCTTCATCACTCGTATGTGTAACCTTGGCAATCCAGATATAATACTTATCCTTGCAGGTACTAATGACTCTTGGGCTAAGTCGCCTATAGGTTACTACGAATACAACAGCTGGACACGTACTCAGTTGTATTCATTCCGTCCTGCTTTCTGCTATATGATAAGCTACATCAAGCAGAACTATCCTAAGGCTCGCATAATAAACATCTGTAACAGTGAATTGTCAAAGGAAGTGACAGAAACAGAAGCAAAGGTGTGTGAGCACTACGGAGTTACAAACGTACAGCTTCATGATATAGAAAAACAGTCGGGTCACCCTTCTGTCAAAGGCATGAGAGCTATTGCTACTCAGGTAGAGGAAGTGCTGAAATAGTGATTTTCACACTATTTAATAATGTGAACAGACAAAAATATTCTGTTTGTTTCTTTTTTCTTCATTAAAAATCGTTACCTTTGCCGCCAAAAATAGAACGACAACTATAGTATGCAAAAGAATTTGGTGATTGTTGAATCTCCAGCTAAGGCAAAAACACTGGAGAAATTTCTTGGAAGTGACTATAAGGTTATGTCCAGTTACGGTCACATCCGCGACTTGAAAAAGAAAGAGATGAGCGTCGATCTTGACGACTTCTCACCTAAATATGAAATTCCTGCAGATAAGACTGAGGTTGTAAAGAACCTCAAGGCGCAGGCAGCACAAGCAGAAACAGTTTGGTTGGCATCCGATGAGGACCGCGAGGGAGAAGCTATATCCTGGCATCTCAGTCAGGTCTTGGGACTTGACCCTAAGGAGGCTAAGCGCATTGTTTTCCATGAAATCACAAAGACAGCAATTCTTGAGGCTATACAGCATCCACGTACTATAGATATCAATCTTGTGAATGCTCAGCAGGCTCGTCGTGTGCTTGACCGTATTGTCGGTTTTAAGCTTTCTCCTGTACTTTGGAAAAAGTTGAAGCCAAGTCTTAGTGCTGGCCGTGTACAGAGCGTGGCAGTACGTCTTATAGTTGAGCGTGAAAAGGAGATTGAGAATTTCAAAAGCGAAAACTCATTCAAGATTACAGCCATATTCCAGGTAGCAGATGCAGATGGCAAGACTGTTGACCTCAAGGCTGACCTTGACTCACGTTTCAAGACTAAGGAGGAGGCTGAGGCATTCCTTGAGTCATGCAAGGGTAAGGAGTTTTCAATCACAGATATCCAGACTAAGCCGGTGAAGCGTTCACCAGCACCACCATTCACTACTTCTACTCTCCAGCAGGAGGCAGCCCGCAAGCTCGGTTTTGCGGTGTCACAGACAATGATGGTGGCTCAGCATCTTTACGAATCTGGACTTATCACATATATGCGTACCGACTCCGTGAACCTCTCATCACTTTGTATCAACACTACAAAGGAAGAGATTCTGAAGATTCACGGAGAGAAGTATTCTAAGCCACGCCAGTATCACACAAGTGCTAAGGGTGCACAGGAGGCTCACGAGGCTATCCGCCCTACTTACATCAGTACACACGAGATTGATGGTAAGTCACAGGAAAAGCGTCTCTATGACCTTATCTGGAAGCGTACCATTGCTTGTCAGATGCCAGATGCTGAGGCAGAGAAGACAATCATCACAATCGGTGCAGAGGGCATAGGTGACCTCAAATTCGTTGCATCAGGTGAGGTTATTACTTTCGACGGATTCTTGCGAGTATATCGTGAGTCAGTAGATGATGAGAATGTACAGGAAGATGCTGACGGAATACTTCCACCAGTAAAGGTTGGTGAGGTTCTCGGACTTAAAGAAGTCGTGGCAACTGAGAAGTTTACTCAGCACCCACTTCGCTATACTGAGGCAAGCCTCGTTAAGAAGCTTGAGGAACTCGGTATTGGTCGTCCATCTACATACGCGCCTACTATCTCTACCATCCAGCAGCGTGAATATGTTGAAAAGGGAGATAAGAAGGGTACAGAATGTGAATACACAATCCTTAAACTTAAGGGTTCAAAGATAACATCAACTACTAAGAAGGAGGTGATGGGCAATGAGAAAGCTAAGCTTTTGCCTACTGATATTGGTGTAGTTGTAAACGATTTCCTCGTTAAGTTCTTCCCATCTATCATCGATTACAACTTTACTGCAAAGGTAGAGAAGGAGTTCGATGAGATTGCAGAGGGCAAGTTTGAGTGGAAGAACATGATGAGTTCTTTCTATGGTGACTTCGAGAAGCTTGTGGATGCAACCATGAGTGACAAGTCAGAGCATAAGGTAGGTGAGCGCATCCTCGGTAATGACCCTAAGACTGGTAAGCCTGTAAGTGTGAAGATTGGTCGTTTCGGTCCTGTAGTGCAGATTGGCTCTGCAACAGATGAGGAGAAGCCTAAGTTTGCACAACTCAAGAAAGAACAGAGTATTCAGACACTTACACTTGAGGAGGCACTCGAACTCTTCAAGCTCCCTCGTACTTTAGGTGAGTTTGAAGGTGAGAACGTGGTTATCGGTGCTGGTCGTTTCGGTCCTTATATCCAGCATGCCAAGAAGTATGTGAGCATACCTAAGGATATGGATCCATTGTCAATAGAACTTGCTGATGCCATACAGCTCATTGAGGCAAAGCGTAAGGAGGAACAGAATAGCCACCTTGTCAAGTTTGAGGAAGATCCAGAACTCGAAGTTCTCGCTGGTCGTTATGGCCCATACATCAAGTACAAGGGTGCTAACTACAAGTTGCCAAAGACTGTTACAGATCCAAAGACACTCACATACGAGCAGTGTATGGAGATTGTGAATAGTCAGGGTGAGGCTGCACCAAAGAAGACATATAAGAGAACTAAGAAGGCATAGTGTATCTAACATTTTGATTGTAATTTGAAAAGGATTTTTCTCATAGGATATATGGGTGCGGGCAAGACGACCATAGGCAAGGCGTTGGCGCACGAGATGGGAGTTGACTTCTTTGACCTTGACTGGTACATAGAAGACAGGTTCCACAAGAAGATACCTGTTATATTCGCAGAACAGGGAGAATCGGCTTTCCGCGATATTGAACGTAAAATGTTGAATGAGGTAGGGGAGTTTGAGAATGTAGTCATCTCATGTGGTGGTGGAACTCCTTGTTTCTTTGACAACATCGACTTCATGAATAGCCACGGTGAGGTAGTATATCTCAGGGCTAAACCATCTGTGCTGAAGGAACATCTCCTTATGGGTAAGAGTCAGCGTCCGCTTATACAGGGAAAGTCTCCAGATGAACTTATCCAGTACATAGAAGAGAGTCTTGAACATCGCAAGCCGTTCTATGAGAAGGCAAAACATTGCCTTGACATTGAGGTTATTCATACTAAAGAAGAAATATCAGATTATGTCCACAAGATAATGGACATGGTTAAGGGGTAAGTTGTTTAGTTTTTGAGTTCTTGAGTTTTTGAGTTTTTAGGTTTTTGAGTTTTTAAGTTTTCGAGAGAAAGAAAAAACGTGAGAACATAAGAACTTACAAACTCACGAACTCAAGAACTCACAAACTTAAAAACTTACAAACCTAAAAACTCACGAACTCACAATATTAAAAACTCAAAATAAATGAGGAAATGGCGTATTGAGGACTCCAACGAACTTTATGGAATAAATGGTTGGGGTGTTAACTATTTTCGTATAAATGATAAGGGTAATGTAGCTGTCACTCCTCGTAAGGACGGGGTAGAGGTTGACCTCAAGGAAGTGATGGACGACCTTGCCCTGAGGGATGTATCTGCACCAGTACTTGTACGTTTCCCTGACATCATAGACAACCGTATCGAAAAGACGGCTATCTGTTTTGAGAAGGCAAGTAAGGAGTATGGTTATACTGCGGAGAACTTTATCATCTATCCTATCAAGGTAAACCAGATAAATCCTGTAGTAGAGGAGGTTATCAAGCACGGAAAGAAGTTCAACCTCGGTCTTGAGGCAGGTTCTAAGCCTGAGCTCCATGCTGTCCTTGCTGTCAATATGAACAGCGACTCTCTCATCATCTGTAATGGTTATAAGGATGAGAGTTATATCGAACTTGCACTTCTTGCCCAGAAGATGGGTAAGAGAATCTATATTGTCGTAGAGAAATTCAACGAACTTGAGATTATCACTCGTGTAGCCAAGCGTCTTAACGTGCGCCCAAATATGGGTATTCGTATCAAGTTGGCTGCAAGTGGTAGCGGAAAGTGGGAAGAGAGTGGTGGCGATGCCAGCAAGTTTGGTCTCACATCAGGTGAGCTTCTTACTGCTCTCAGCTATATTGAGGACAATGGCATGAAGGATTGCCTCAAGCTTATCCACTTCCATATCGGTTCGCAGATTACCAAGATCCGTCGTATTCAGAATGCTCTACGTGAGGCAAGTATGTTCTACATCCAGTTGCACAAGCTCGGTTATAACGTAGAGTTTGTTGACTGTGGCGGTGGACTTGGTGTTGACTATGACGGTAGTCGTTCAAGCAACTCAGAAAGTTCAGTAAACTACTCTATTCAGGAGTACGTTAATAACTGTGTATATACATTCGTTGAGGCAGCAAACAACAACAATGTACCTCAGCCAAACATCATCACAGAGGGTGGACGTTCACTCGCTGCTCACCATTCAGTACTCATCATGGAGGTATTGGAGACAGCTGTCGTTCCTGCTATGCCAGAAGAGTTTGAGGTAAGCGAGAATGACCACGAACTTGCAAAAGACTTGTACGATATATGGTGCAATCTCAATGTACGTAATATGCTTGAGAACTGGCATGATGCACAGCAGATTCGTGAGGAGGCTCTTGACCTCTTTGCTCACGGTATGCTTGACCTTCGTACACGTGCTGAGATAGAACGTATGTACTGGGCTGTTGCACGCGAAATCAATAGTCTTGCACACACGTTGAAGCATATACCAGAGGAGTTCCACTCACTCGACAAGCTTCTTGCCGATAAGTATTTCTGTAACTTCTCACTCTTCCATTCACTGCCTGACTCATGGGCTATTGACCAGATATTCCCAATCATGCCTATCCAGCGTCTTGATGAGCGTCCTGACCGTAATGCTACGCTTCAGGATATCACTTGTGACTCTGACGGTAAGATTGCCAACTTCTCTATCGAGAGTGGTGTAAGTCATTTCATTCCTGTTCATTCATTGGACAAGAAGAAGGGCAGCTACTACATCGGTGTGTTCCTCGTAGGTGCTTATCAGGAGATTCTCGGCGATATGCACAACCTCTTCGGTGATACTAATGCTGTTCACATCACTACGGATAAGGACGGTTATCATATCAACAACATCATAGATGGTGAGACTGTGGCAGATGTACTCTCATTTGTACAGTACGAGCCAAAGAAGATGGTGCGTAGTCTTGAGATATGGACTAAGCAGGCTATCAAGGAGGGTAAGATTACCCTTGACGAGGGTAAGGAGTTCCTTGACACATACCGTAGTGGTCTCTATGGCTATACATATCTTGAATAATAACGTAACAGACAATTATACAACAGAAGACGGGTTGGTTCTGCTAATCCGTTTTTTCATTTGATAGACTTATGGCTAATCTAAAGTCACTTGTGAAGGATACTGCCATCTACGGTATGTCTTCCATCGTGGGTAGATTTCTTAACTACCTACTTGTTCCACTCTACACCAATGTTATTTCGGCTGAGAGCGGTGGCTATGGTGTGGTAACAAACCTCTATTCATACGTGGCACTGATAATGGCTTTCCTTACCTTTGGTATGGAAACTACATTCTTTCGTTATGCCAATGATGAAAAGGAGAATCCGGATACTGTTTTTTCAACAACGATGGCAATGGTCAGTTCATTAGCATTGACATTCCTTGCGATTGTGTTCATCTTTGTCAATCCACTATGCGATGCAATAGGTTATGCAAATCATCATGACTATGTCCTTATGATGGCATCTGTCGTGACGCTTGATGCAATACAGTCAATACCATTCTGCTATCTTCGTTTCAAGAAACGTCCAATCAAGTTTGCCTTCATCAAACTCTTGTTCATAGCAATGAACATATCGCTTAATTTGATATATTTCATTTTACTCAAGAAGACAGATGTATTCTATGTATTCTCTCTCAATCTGGTTTGTACAGCCTTTATGAGTGTATTCTTCATTCCTGAGGTTATATCTGTGAAGTGGAAGGTTGATTTCAGTCTCTTGTTCCGTATGTTCCATTATTCATGGCCTATACTCGTGCTTAGTGTGACTGCTGTGCTAAATCAGGCTTTTGATAAGATAATCTTCCCTTGGGCTTATACACGTACAGGTGAATATACGATAGACGAGGCAAACACCCAACTTGGTATCTATGGTGCATGTGTAAAGGTAGCACTTATCATGGCTATGATTACTCAAGCTTTCCGATATGCCTACGAGCCTATAGTCTTCGCCAAGAGCAAAGATGGTGACAGTAAGGAGTACTATGCTGTTGCAATGAAGTATTTCGTTATATTTACACTCTTTGCATTCCTTTGCGTGGTAGGTTATCTTGACATATTGAAGTATGTAATAGCTAAGGATTACCATGACGGTCTCAACACAGTTCCTATCGTCATGGCAGCAGAGATAATGATGGGTATATACTTCAATCTGTCATTCTGGTACAAGCTCATAGACAAGACATTCTGGGGAACAGTATTCTCTCTCACAGGTTGTTTGGTACTCGTTGCCGTAAACATAGTCTTTGTGCCTAAATACGGCTATATGGCGTGTGCATGGGGCGGATTCTCGGCATACGCTACTGCTATGACTCTTTGTTATATCGTAGGTAGGTTCAAGAATCCTATTGAGTATGACCTCAAGAGCATCGGTACTTATGTACTCATCACAGCCTTGTTCTTTGTGGCAATGCAGCTTTCAGCGTATTATATTGTCTCAGTACCTCTACGACTTGTTATCAACACTGTCATCATCCTCTTGTTTGTGGCTCATGTAATATATCATGACCTACCACTTGCAAGTCTTCCGGTGGTAGGGAAGTACTTCAGGAAAAAATAGAAGACCCCACCCCAGCCCTCCCTATAGGGAGGGGGCTTGGTTACTATGTTCGCTGAAAGAATTTAAAAGTTCGAGTGTAGCAACAGCTCAATAGAACATAAAAACTAAAGAACTTACAAACCGACAAACTTACAAACTCAAAAACTCAAAAACTAAAGAACTTACAAACTCAGACTAATATGAAAAAATTATTCACAAGCATGTTTCTTGCAGCAAGTACCATTTTCCTTGCAGGCTCTGCCAAGGCAGACGAAGGAATGTGGGTTGTCGGAAACATATCTGCAAGTACAGACTCTGTACTTCACAGCCTCGGACTTGAACTTACTGCCGAGCAGCTTTATTCTGCTGATGCCCCTTCACTCAGCAATGTTGTCGTTCAGTTTGGCGGCTTCTGTTCCGGTGCTGTCGTTTCACCAAATGGACTTGTATTTACTAACCACCATTGTGGATTCGGTTCTATACAGAGCAATTCTTCCGTTAAGCATGACTATCTCAAGAATGGTTTCATTGCTAAGAGCTATAAGGAAGAACTTCCTAATGAGGGTCTCTACGTACTTTTCCATATCAAGACAGTTGATGTAACTGACAAGATTCTCGGACAGATTCCTGCTGGCGTTACTGGCGAAGCACGTGCACACATGATAGATTCTCTTGCTCTCGATATTGAGAATATCGTTAATTGCCAGAATGAGGGTCTTCAGGGCGAAGTAAGCCCATTCTACAAGGGTTCTAAGTATTTCCTCAGCGTATATCAGCGTTATGATGATGTACGCCTCGTATGCGCACCTCCACAGTGTCTCGGTAAGTACGGTGGTGATACTGACAACTGGATGTGGCCACGTCAGACATGTGACTTCTCAGTGTTCCGTATCTATGCTGGCAAGGATAACCGTCCTGCAGCATATTCTAAGGACAACGTACCTTTCAAACCTCTTACTTATGCCAAGGTATCTACTCAGGGATTCAAGGAAGGTGACTACGTCATGACAATGGGTTATCCTGGCTCTACAGACCGCTACCTCAGTAGCTATGGTATCTGGAACACTATGCGTTGCACAAATGATGTGCGCTATCAGGTGCGCGGTGTGAAACTTGACATCATCAATGCTGCAATGCGTTCAAGCGATGCCCTCCGTATCATGTATGCATCAAAGCAAGCAAGCAGTTCAAACTACTGGAAATTCTCACTTGGTCAGAACACTGCACTCGACAATCTCAAGGTGCTTGACGAGAAGCGTGCTCTTGAGGCTCAGATACAGAAGTGGGTTATGGAAGATACCGTTGCACGTCGTCAGTACGTTGGTATCCTCGATTCTCTCAAGGTTATCTATGAGCGCAATTTCAATGTGACATATACTCGCAACCTCTTTGTTGAGTCATTCATAAGCGGTTCTGATATTCTTAACTTCGTCCTCTACCGCAATATGTATGGTACTTATGCAGGTGACAAGCCTTTTGGTGAGCGTGCTGCACAGGCTTACAAGGACCTTGACGTCGCTACTGATAAGAAGGTGTTTGCTGCACTTTTGAAGAACTACCTCGACAAGGTACCAGAGGAGCGCTTCAAGCCAAAGGACATCGTTCATGAGATTGACTCTGCCTTCGGTGGCAATGTTGATGCATACGTTGATGCACTCTACGACAAGTCTGTATTCTCAAAGCCAGAATCACTTACGGGCTATACTCAGTTCTCTGAGGTGGCAAAGGACCCAATGGTTGACTTCGCCATGTCACTTGCCCAGCTTCTTGGTGACCTCTACTTGGGAAGCAGTACTTACGAGTATGAGCGTCTTCTCGGTGATGCACTCCGTGAGATGAATCATTCAAAGGATTATTATCCAGATGCAAACTTCACTCTCCGTATGAGCTATGGTGTGTTTGAGCCTATCAATTTTGCACCAGGCACTACAGGACTCAAGGAGGAGGCACGTAACCTTGTCACTACTCCACAGTCATTCATCAATAAGCATGACCGTGAACCAGAGAATTATGACTATGAACTTATTGATCCAGTGTATAAGTGGATGAAGTCTGGTAAGTTCTCTGCCAAGTATATTGACCCAGAAACAGGCAAGTTGCCACTCTGTTACCTCACTACAAATGATATCACTGGTGGTAACTCAGGTTCAGGAATGTATGACGGCAAGGGTCGTCTCGTAGGTCTTGCCTTTGACGGTAACTGGGAAGCAATGTCTGGAGACATCAAGTTTGACCGTAACCTCCAGCGTTGTATTGGTGTTGATGTTCGCTGGATTCTCTCCGTCATCGAGGATTACTTCAAGGGTAAGAACCTCATCAAGGAAATGACTATCGAATAAAGTCTCTTGACTTTCAGATTTCTATAAACGAAAATTCAGAAAATTAAAGAAAATTCTTTGGCTTTCTGAGTTTTCGTTTTTTTGTTCCCTCTGTATTCCGTACTCTTTGTTCTTTGTGATTTTTTAACCACGAATTACACTAATTATCACTAATTTAGTAACTCGTGACTGTGTTATTACACGAAGAATTGCCAAGCAATTACGAATTACACGAATCTGGAACAACGATATGACCCCGGATGGCATTCGTGTTATTCGCAGACAACACGAGTTGTCTTGGTGTAATAAAAACAAAATGATAGGACTTGAAGTTCGTGTTCATTCGTGGAATTCGTGGTTGAGCTTTTTTACATAGAATTTCCCCTCTAATTCTCGCTTTTCCATTCCGCCATGACACACTTTTCTACCCCCATGTCTTCGACAATCCTTCGTGCATCCTTCGTACTGCCCCTCTCTGTTATTCGTGCATGGAAGGAAAGGAAGACATTGCAAAGATACTGTAGTTTTTGCTGTCTGCCAAGGAATTTTTGAGCGTGATTTCCGATTCGAACCGATTCCGACCGATTCGAACCGATTCTTCGTAAATTATTTGGCTATGTCGCAGAAAATCACTATATTTGTAGTGTCATTTCGAGGGACTTTACAAACACAAACACAAAAAATATGAAGAAGGAATTTGTATCAAAACGGGATTTGGGTATGGCATATTTCCCGAATCTTGAGCCGATGTCGGCAAGGCATAAGTTGTGTAGTCTCATTCATGGCGATTCGACTCTTTTTCGTCGTTTGACACAAATGGGATATCGTAAATCTTCCAAGTGCTTTAGCCCTAATCAGTTAGAGGCGATTTTTGAGCGTCTTGGAATGCCTTGGTGAGCAGTTGGGTGTTTTTTGGGGTGTTTTTTGGGGTGGATTTTTTTGCGGACTCAATATTGTGTAATTCATCTTGTTAAGTGCCAAAAATGCCCTCAGGGTGTTTTTTCCTTTTAAAAACCTTATCATGTGCGCGTGCGTGAGATGAATAGGTAATAAATATAAATAACCACGCGTATATATAATCGCGGGGGTTAAAAAAAAGTTTTTTCGCGTTTTCACACACCCAAGGGCAAAAATGAGGTTTTACGGATTGAATGTCATGTGATTAGCTTTGTGAAAAAATCCACCCAAAAATCCACCCCAAAAAACACCCAAGTGCTCCCAAAAGCCCCCCGACCCCCGAACTTAGCGAAGCGGTCTCACTGACCGCAGGGAAGTAACGGGGCGGCCATCCGGATGAGGTTAGCGAGTGATTATCAACAAGAAGTGATACCGTTTTCTCCGAAGCGGACGCTTCGGGCACTGTGGCGAGCTGAGTCAGGATGCCCCCTGAATGGGGGAGGGAGAAGTTACACTACTCGTTGGTGGAAGTAATTCTGAATTTTGAATTTTGAATTAAGAATTTTTTTCAAACCCGTACCCAACCCGTACCCGTTTTTTAAAAAACAAGTTCGTACCTTTGCAATGTTGAAAGATAAAGACCCACCCTGACCCTCCCTACATGGAGGGAACAAGATTGCTTGTTTTCGTAATCAGATTATGGAAATCAGCAGACAATGTAATTCAGTCCCCTCCCTGTTGGGAGGGTCAGGGTGGGTCCGCTATACGTAATAAAATCAGGTTATAGCCTGAATCTGTGGCAATTTTGCGAGGAAAAATGTTATTTATGACGGAATTGTTATTATATTTGATTTATCCTTTGTATCTTTGCAGCAGAGAAAATGAAAATGTATTATCATCGATAAATAAATTTCGTAAGGATAGATTTAGTGTTTGGCGGTTATAGGGTTAGAATGACCATGACCGGATTGTAGTGTTCCCTCCACAGAGGAAGGACAGCGGTGGGTCTTAACCTCACAACCTTAAAACATCAGTAAAGACTTGCGAACATCAGAAATATGAACAACAAACAATTCATTCTGGCAGCGTTACTGTTAGGTGCCACTGGCAGCGTTTATGCCCAGCAGGTATATACAGGCTCTTCGGTGGAGACTGTACAGGAGTCGGCAATCAAACTGGTGGCTGACGGCCATTACTATGCTGCAAAGCTTGCGCTCGAGAGATATCTGAGCGGAGCGGGACGTGACAAGAAACTGGTGAAGGACGCCGAGGCTCTTCGCCTTGTGTGCGACTATGCCCTGCGTACTCCAGGTACGGCTGATGCTATCAGTGTTTGGCTCGACCGTAACTCATCGTCAGTGTATCATGATATCCTGCGTACTCTCAGAGGTAACCTCCTCGTGATGGAGGAACGCTATGAGGAGGTTAACGAGCTCGAATATTCACCATTCATGTATCCAGTGTCTCTTCTGCAGGAGGAGTCAAAACTCTATTGTGCAATACTTGCTATTCATCGTAGCGACTACAATAGGGCGCAGGGTCTTCTCAACGACCTCATGACTAATGACAAGTATTACGTTGATTGCGACTACTATCTTGCATACATCAAGTATGTGAAGGGCGACTTCAAGGGAGCTTTCTCAGGTTTCTCTGCCACTTCAACATCTCCAAAATACAAGAATACGGCTTCGCTCTATGCTGCAGACTGCTGTGTCCGCACAGGAAGCAACAAACAGGCTCTCGACTATATCGGTCGTGTGCAGGACAATGGCGAGAATGCAGATATGATTAACCGCATTAAGGGTGAAGCGTACTACGGACTTGAGAACTACAGCGAGGCAGCCAGAATGTTTGAGAAGGCACATGCTGCCGACCGTACATCACTCTACAAGCAGGGTATGTCATATCTCCGTCTCAAGCAATATGACAAAGCTGCTAACAGTCTTAGCAAAAGTGCAGGTACAAGCAAGGATGTGATGGCACAGAGTGCATGGCTCAATGCAGGTAATGCTTACCTCAAGGTACAGAAGAAGCGTCAAGCACAGATGGCATTCCAGCAGGCAGCTGCCAATACGTCTGACAAGACAATGGCCGAGGAGGCAGCATACAACTATGCCCTCACGCTTCATGATGGTGCTCCTATGGGATTCGGTGAGTCAGTTACAGCATTTGAGGGATTCCTCAATAAGTATCCTAACTCAAAGTATAATAGTGTAATCACAAAACACCTCACAGAGGTATATTTCACTACCAAGAACTATTCTGCTGCACTTGCTTCAATCGAGAAAATCAAGAAGCCAAGCAAGGAGATTCTCAATGCCAAGCAGAGAGTGCTTTACAATCTCGGTATTCAGTCATTCACGTCTACTGACTACAAGTCAGCCAAGGGCTATATGGCTAAGTCAATCGTGATGGGCAATGTGGATGAGGAGTCGTTCTGTGAGTCTTATCTCATCAAGGGTGAGAGTGAGTACCGTCTTGGCGACTATAAATCTGCCCTTGTTGACCTAAAGCAGTTCACCAACATTGCTCCAAGCTCAGCGAGGAACTACGCATACGCAAGTTACAGTATCGGCTATTCATACTTCAAGCTTCAGAACTATTCTGATGCCTTGATGCACTTCCAGAAGTATGTTGGTAATCCACTCTACAACGGCAAGGAAGTGGACAAGGAGATACTTGCAGATGCCTATAACCGTATAGGTGACTGCTATATGTCACGTCGCAACTACAATGAGGCAAATGCCAATTACCAGAAGTCACTTGACGTGAGCAGCGTGAACGGTGACTACTCACTCTTCCAGCAGGCTTATATAGCTGGACTTAGAGGCATGTATGACCGTAAGGTGGAACTCCTCAATAAGATGAATGAGACATACGTTGGTTCAGTATATACTGCTGATGCTCTCTATCAGAAGGGACGTGCATACGTACAGATAGGTAACAAGCAGGCAGCCTCTGCTGCATTCAGCAAGATTGTTAATGACTATCCACAGAGTGCTAATGCACGTAAGGCTTGCAACGAGCTTGCTATGATTCAGTATGAGTCTGGCGAGACAAATGCAGCAGTCAAGTCTTATCTCCGTGTCATAGAAGAATATCCTAATACTGCTGAGGCTCAGACAGCACTTGCCAACCTCAAGGACGTGTATGTGAGTCAGGGTAAGGTGAACGAATATAAATCACTCTCAGCTAAGGCAGGCAAGCCTCTCTCACAGGAGGAACTTGAGACTCTCCTTCGTGATGCTGCCATCAAGGCTGTCATGAATAATGACAACGTGGCAGCACAGAAGTACTATGGACAGCTCAAAGCACAGACAACTTCTGAGTCCATGCGTCTTGAGGCACAGATAGGCGAGGTGCGTGCAGCGTACGCTGCAAGAGACTATGCTGCAACTATACGACTTGCTTCCGACATTCTTGTGGATGGTAGTAAGGTTGCACCTGAGGTACAGGCTGAGATACGTATGGCACGTGCAGACAGCTACCTTGCACAGAAGCAGAATAAGAAGGCAGTTGACGACCTCAATATCCTCGCTAAGGATACTCATCTCGTATATGGAGCACAGGCTACGGTACGTCTTGCACAGTATGCATACGACACCAAGCAATATGAGTCAGCAGAGAACTGTCTCGTCAACTTTATTGACTCAGGTACTCCTCACACATACTGGCTTGCACGTGCATTCGTACTCCTCTCTGACGTGTGTGCACGACAGGGTAGGGACGTAGAGGCACAGCAGTATCTCATATCTCTCAAGAGCAACTATACAGAGAATGCTGAAATCAACAAGATGATTGAGGACAGACTAAAGTAGAATAAAAGCTGACCCACCCTGACCCTCCCTGTAGGGAGGGAACAAGATTGCCTGTTCCTGCAATGTAAATTACAGGAATCAGCGAACAATGAAACCCAGTCCCCTCCCTGTAGGGAGGGTCAGGGTGGGTCGATAATTGACAATATGAAAAAATATATATTTTCTCTCGTAGCTATGGCAGCTGTTCCTGCCTTTGCACAGATGGATAATACCGTTGAGGTGGAGACAAGCGTCACTCCTGTGGTAAAGGATGCCAACAAGATAAACGTGTTGCCTCAAGTGGTGGAGTCTGAGACAGTACACAACTCTGTCAGTTACTCACAGAAGATTCTTTCTACTAAGAAGTATATCTTTGCTCCAATGGATATGATGAGTTCTGAAACAGTGGGTGAGGGTGCTGACAAGGGATTCTTTTCCCTTGGTGCTGGAACGGCTGGCAACTTCGACCTCCATGCGGCTTATGGCTTTGATATCTCCAAGAATGATGTTCTCGGAGTACAGTTCTTCACGGATGGATTCTCCACAAAGAATGCTAAGAAGATAACAAGTATCTACAAGTATGGCGACAAAAAGCCTAAAAGTCGTTTCTATACTACCCGTGGTGGTCTTGACTACACACACAAGTATGCAGGTGGTCTTTCAGAATTCTACATACGTACAGGACTTGAAAGTCAGGTGTTCAACTATGTAGCACCTGCTTCAAAGGAGACTGACAAGCAGAATAACAGTCTTGGTGAGATTAGACTCGGAACTACTGACTACAAGACTGAGGACTTCAGAATGTGTGGTGAGTTCGGTTATCAGTTCTTTAACCAGAAGTACATGACCAACATGAGCAAGAAATATACAGAGGGACAGGCTCATTTGAATGCCGACTTCGGCATCGTATTCAATGAGGAAAGCAGTCTTAATCTTGATTTCGGCATCAATAGTACGTCATACGGAATGAAGCACTATGGTTCATATACTCATGCCCATGTTCTCCCATACTACCGTTTTGACGACTATGATTTCTCTGTAAAGATAGGTGTCTATCTCGGTGCTGGTGGTGTGGCTCCAGACCTCAGATTCGAGTATCATGCAAGCGAGTACACAGACCTCTATGCACAATTGACAGGATATGAGTCAGAGAACGATTTCCGAGCACTCAATGCATTCAATCCATATGCTATGCTTGTTGCTGTAGATGAGCCTAAGCTTGGAGAAAAGGTGGATGACGTAAAACTGAAGCCAGAGTTCCACAAACTTGACCTCAAGGCTGGATTACGCTTCCGTAGTGATGCTGGTTTTGCAGGAGATGTCAATTTAGGTTATGACAAGTCAAAGAACCGTGCAGAATTGACAGCATTGACAGATGTGCAGAATCAGACATTCTTCACATTTGTTGAAGGTAGCAGGTTCTATGCTAATGTAGATATCATCTACAACTACGATGAATACATCAAGTTTGACTTACGCAATCAGTTCAATTCATGGTCACTTGGCAGCGATTACAAGTATGACGTTGCTATGGTACGTCCACAGATGGATATGGATTGGAACATGGATATTAAGGTTGCAGACGGATTCTTTGTAGGTGGAGACCTTAAGATACAAAGCTTCAAAAAGGCAAAGCTCAGTAAGGATAAAAAAGCGGTCGAGAAGTTGTATGAACGTCCTACTACAGTTGATATGGGTATTACGGCACACTATGTATTCCCAACTAAGGTACCATTCAGCATATATGCAAATATTGACAATCTGTTCAACTCCAACTTTGACCGTTTCTATGGTTACAGGGCAGTCGGACCTAACTTCATAATAGGCGCAGCAGTCACATTTTAGTGTTGAAAATCAAAGTTTTTGAAAAAATATTTTGTTGTAAAAGTAAAAAACACTATCTTTGCAGCGTTTTATAGGATAAGGGGTTCCGACATCGTTCTGTTGTCGGAATTCTTTTTTCTTTTGTTATGAAAGCGATTATGTGAGTGCCAACATCACTCATGTTGGACGAAATAAAACTCGATAGTAATAACCAGAGAAATAAAATAGTAAGTTGTTGATGTGAAGGATGGGCTATATCGGTTCACCATTCAGTATTCACTTTGACATCTTCTTATCAAAAGAGAATAAACATTAATAATATTAATAAATTATTAAAAAAGGAATAACTATGGCTTACATGTCACAGGAGGGCTACGATAAACTCAAGGCCCAGATTAAGGAATTGGAAGAGGTTGAGCGCCCAGAGGTAATCCGTCAGATTGCTGAGGCACGCGAAAAGGGAGACCTCTCAGAGAATGCAGAATATGATGCTGCTAAGGAAGCACAGGGTAAGTTGGAAACTCGTATTGCAGAACTCAAGGCAACTCTCGCAGACGCTAAGATTCTCGACAAGTCAAAGCTTGCAAATACTGATGCTGTACAGATTCTTTCAAAGGTTGAGCTCAAGAACCTTGCAAACGGTTCAAAACTTATCTACACTATCGTAAGTGAAGGTGAGGCTAATCTTCGTGAGAACAAGATTTCAATCAAGACTCCTATTGCTCAGGGTCTCCTTGGCAAGAAGGTAGGTGATGTGGCTGAAATCCAGATTCCACGTGGAACAATAAAGCTCGAGATTACAAGCATCACAATGGAATAACTTGCGTCACTCATTCTTCGTGATGCAAGAGCTAAAAGTTAAAAATTAAAAGTTAACAGTTTGAGGTTTCTTTGCATTTGTGATAACTTAAGAACTTATGGATTAAGCTAAGAGTTAAAGAACTAAAAAACTCACAAACTTAAGAACTTACAAACTTAAAAACTCACATCCTATGAGTATCTTTTCTAAGATTGCAGAAGGTGAGATTCCTTCATACAAGTGTGCAGAGAATGATGAGTTCTATGCATTTCTTGACATCAATCCGCTTGTTAAGGGACATACACTTGTTATTCCACGTCGTGAAGTTGATTATATCTTCGACATGGAAGATGATGAGATTGCAAGATTTCAGGTGTTTGCAAAGAAGGTGGCAATAGCTATCAAGAAGGCATTCCCTTGTATCAAGGTTGGTCAGGCAGTTCTTGGACTTGAGGTGCCACATGCACATATTCATCTCGTTCCTATGCAGAGCGAAAAGGATATGATATTCTCTAATGAGAAGTTGTCACTCCCAGCTGATGAGATGAAGAGTATAGCTGATGCTATCTACTCTGAGTTTAAGAAGCTGTAATTGCTTGAACAAATAGTTAAACTGATGACTAATCAGTATCAAGATATAGATTTCGGAACAGTTCACATAACCGTCAACCCAAGAGCCCACAGATTCATTATGCGCCCTATGGTTGGCGGTTTGCGTGTTACAGTTCCCGGGTATTATATGGTTAGTCTCGGCGAGGTGAAGGCGGTTGTTGATAAGCATCGCGTCGCGCTTTTGCGTAATTGGCAGAAGGTCAATGCACGTCCTGCCATGTCTGAAGATGACATAAAACGTCTTCGTCATTTTGCCAAACAGTATCTTCCGATTAGGGTGGCAGAACTGGCGCAGGAATACAATTTTCAGTACACAAGTCTGAAAATACAGTCATCAAGGACTCGTTGGGGCTCTTGTTCGGGTACAAATGCCATTAACCTTTCTTTGTTCCTGATGAAAGTACCAGAGCATCTCATTGACTATGTTATCCTTCATGAACTGTGTCATACTGTACATCATGACCATTCTCCAAGATTTTGGGCATTGATGGACGAGGTGACACAAGGTAAGGCTAAAGAGATGCGTAAACAACTAAAAGAATACACAACGGGGTAAATAGAACTGACCCACCCTGACCCTCCCTATAGGGAGGGAACAAGAATGCTTGGTTTTGTAATTTTAGATTATAGAAATCAACTGACAATGAAACTCAGTCCCCTCCCTGTAGGGAGGGATAGGGTGGGTCTCATACCTCAAAAACATATATAATGATGTTTACAAAAGAAGAATGTGAAATGCTGAATATGCGTTTGAGGGGAACTATGTGTGAAGCGTTAGGTATTAAGTTCCTCCCTTCTGACGACGATATAGTTCTTGCAGAAATGCCAATATGTGATGCTACACGTCAGTACTTTGGTATTTTACATGGAGGAGCATCACTTGCATTTGCCGAGACGGTTGCAGGTGCAGGTTCTCTTCATCTTATAGGTTATGACGAGACGAAGAGAGTGTGTGGTACGCAGGTGTCGGGCAATCATATTGCTATGTCAGATACACACGGAAAAGTGTATGGCAAGGGTACAATACTGCACGCTGGTCGTTCAAGTCATATATGGAATGTAGACATTGTCGGCGAAGATGGAAATCTTATTTCGACAGAGAGAGTTGAGAATAGGATATTGTAACATAGATTCGACGGATTCAAAATATAAATTTTAGTTATTTTTATGAAGTATTTGTCCTTATTATTATTCACATGGTTCATTGCCGCTTCTTCTTATGCACAAGGTGATGATTGGCGTAAATCGTTTTCCTCTGTTGGAGAGCATTTGCGTCAAGAAATGACAATAGAGGATAAGAGTGCAGACTCTGTCATACTCTTACCTATGCCAAGGTTTGCATACGTGAATATCAAGGGTATTATGAGTCTTCCTACAAGTAAGACAACTAAGCGTAATGCTTGGGTTGAACTCTATGATGGAAAGGGGCATTACTTCAAGAAACGTATTGTCATAGCTGCTCAAGGCAACTATACACTTCGTCTTGAGAAAAAAAGTTATAATTTTGATCTTAGTGACAATGACTGGGATCTCACTTCTCAGCCACATATTTCGTTTGGTAACTGGGTTGATCAAGATGGATTCCTTCTGAAAGGGTTCTATACAGATGCTTTACGAGGAATAAGTGAGGTTGGATATAAACTCTTTGATGATGTTGTGGAAGACCGCAAGCCTTTCTGGGAAAGGGAAGACTATAAGAAGGAGAGTGACGCTCGTTGTTATCCTGACGGTTTTCCTTGTGCATTGTATTTTAATGGTGAATATTATGGACTTTATTGCTGGCAATTGAAGAAGAGTCGCAAGAATATGAATATGAAGAAGCATACAGCTGAACATATTCATCTTGATGGTGATATCCGTAATGATTATCTTTTCAATGGTGTAATTGACTGGGAACATTTTGATGTACGTAATCCTAAGAATATTTATACAAAGTCAAATACTGAGTATGATGGTAATTCTCCTACAGAACTTATGGGAGATGATAGTCCTTATCTTTCAAGTACTGAAAGTGCTGAACACATGAAGGACCTTGTACGTACTATTAAAGTAAAAAACTATATCATAGAGTTAAGTCAATTAAACCAGCTGTTGACAGAATATGATGCAAGTGGTGTGTCCGAACAGGAGTTCAAGGAAGAATTTGAAAAGCATTTCGAAATACAGAGTCTCCTTGACTACTATGTGTTCAATCGTATGACTATGAATCTTGATGGTACGATAAAGAACTGGCAATGGTTTACCTACGATGGTAAGCGTTGGATGGTTGCTCCATACGATCTTGATATGACGTTTGGAGTTACATTGTATGGCTTCCCTGTACCTGTAGAACGTTCAAAGTCATATATTGAACAAGGTCCATATATATGGGTTAACAAGTACTACACAGAGGAAGAGCGTAGCCGATATATCGAACTTAGACAGAAGAATGTGTTTGATGTGGAAAATATCCAGTCTCATGTAAAGGATTGGTACAATAGAATAGGTGATGAGTACTATGCAATGGAAATGGCAAAATGGCCAGACAGTCCGTGCTACAATGACCTTGAATGTGCTCCAAATTGGGAGGTATATGAGGATTGGGAAAACTTTGAGACATATAAGGACTATAATCCATACAAGAAATATTTAAAGGGTGAAATATGTCTTTTCCAGTCACGCTTGTGGATTGCTACTGATGAGACAATAGGTGTCGAGCCTCCTATACGTAATGCTGGTAGGGATAATTTAGACCGTGTATTGGACTGGATAGTTAAGCGTGTTGATTATATGGATGCTTTCTATGGTTATGATCCTGTTGCTATTGATGATGTAAAAGAAGAAGTGTTGTCATCATCAACAGTGTCTCGTATCTATAATGTCGCAGGTGTGCCTATCAAGTCTTCACAAAACGGTATAAACATTTACAGATATAGTGATGGTACAACACGTAAGGTTGTTCGTTCTATAGGTAGATGACATGTAATGATATAAAAAGCAAGGTGGCCAGGACTGACCACCTTGCGTTCAATACAATGTGTTTGACGATTGTATTGTCATCATATAAATAGCTTTTTCCTAAAAATTCTCTTTTTATGTGGTTAATATTTGCCACTGTTTTTTTCATAATTTTTAATTTCCCACTATTTCTTTTTTTAAAACAAACAAATCATTATTTGTTGCAAAAATACACACTATTGTATGATTGCCCTATGTTGAATCTACAATTTTTCTGACATCTTTTTGAGAAAACTACAATAGAAAGTGTTGAAACGTAAATTGTGCTTCGTTTTTTCATTGTTTGTTATGTTTTATAAGCTACGCAATAATCTAATTCCTTTTAGAAATTACAATAATATACTATTGAATTAAATGATTTTTAGAAGTCATAATTTACAATATTCCATAATAAAAATATAGAAATCAGTATGTTTTTTGTGTTTTTATATTTTATATTTCAAAAATATGTAGTAAATTTGCACCCGATTTTGAAAATGTGGATAGATTTGGGCTGCTTGCAACCACAGAAAAAAATGCTAAAATACAAACCAGAACATTATGGCTTGTTCGCATTTCGACCAAATTCTCTCCCCATTAATTTTATTAACAATTAGATTAGGCAAAGGCAAGGGCTAATATTTGGTCTTTTGTCGGCAGCCATGTATTAAAATAAATTATGGGATATTTGTTTACTTCAGAATCTGTCAGCGAAGGACATCCAGATAAGGTTGCTGACCAGATAAGTGATGCAGTACTCGATAACCTTCTTGCTTTTGACTCAACGTCAAAGGTTGCTTGTGAGACACTTGTAACTACAGGACAGGTGGTTTTGGCAGGCGAAGTTAAGTCAACGGCATATGTCGACCTTATGGATATTGCACGTAAGACAATCAACAAAATTGGTTATACTAAGTCTTCATACAAGTTTGATGGCGAAAGTTGTGGCGTGTTCAACGCCATTCATGAGCAATCAGACGATATCAATCGTGGTGTTGTACGTGAAGAACCTATGGAGCAGGGAGCTGGTGACCAGGGTATGATGTTCGGCTATGCTACAAATGAGTCAGAAAGTTTCATGCCACTCACACTTGACCTTAGCCACCATATTCTCCGTACTCTTGCAGACATCCGTCGTGAGGGTAAGGTGATGACGTATAAGCGTGCCAATGGTAAGGATGTATCTTACCTTCGTCCAGACTCAAAGAGCCAGGTGACTATCGAGTATGATGATAACAACAAGCCTGTGCGTATTGACACTATTGTTGTTAGTACTCAACATGACGATTTTGTCGAGGTTGCAGATGCAGAAGAACGCCATAGTTCACTCTCAGCTCCTAATCAGGATGCTGCAGACGAGCAAATGCTTGCACGTATCAAAGATGATGTTATAAACATCTTGATTCCTCGTGTCGTGTCAGAGATTAACGATCCAGCTATTAAGGCTTTATTTAATGGTGAAATCAAGTATCACGTTAATCCTACTGGTAAGTTTGTTATCGGTGGCCCTCATGGTGATACAGGTCTTACTGGTCGTAAGATTATTGTCGATACATATGGTGGCAAGGGTGCACATGGTGGTGGTGCCTTTTCAGGAAAGGATCCAAGTAAGGTTGACCGTTCTGCAGCATACGCTGCGCGTCATATTGCAAAAAATATGGTTGCTGCAGGTGTAGCAGACGAAATGCTTATTCAGGTTAGCTACGCTATTGGCGTTGCTGAGCCTGTAAGTATATATGTCAATACATACGGTACTTCACACGTGAATTTAACAGATGGTGAGATAGCAGAAAAGATTAAGGCAATCAAGGAACTTGACCTTCGTCCAAAGGCTATTGAGGATCGTTTCCATCTTCGTACTCCTATCTACGAGGAGACAGCAAGCTACGGACACTTCGGACGCAACTCTGTTGAGGTCGTAAAGACATTTAAGGATAGATATAACACGGAAAAGTCTATTAAGGTTACACTTTTCCCTTGGGAGAAGCTTGATGCCATAGACGTTATCAAGAAGACATTCTTTGAGTAGGATACATCATGGCAAACGATTACGATAGCATATTGACAGCAACAGACTCCAATGTAATTAATCGTTCGGAGTATTATGCTACAGGAAAGGAACAGCCTGACCATAGTGTTGCTATGGAGAAGATTCCCTATTCTGTCAGTATGGATAGTGTAGTCCTTGCTTGTTTCTTCTTGATGTTCTCTGTGCTATCAATAGTACTTTATCACAGACGCCATACACTTGTCTATCGCTTCAAATCTTTTTTAACTTCACGAAGGGGGTATTCCAATTCGAATGTGAACAAGAATCAGAGTGAGTGGTTAAGTGTTCTCTCCATCAGTATAGTGTGTTCTCTCTCTTTGGGCATCTTACTATACTATTGCTTGTCTGTGCAGTGCGAATTTCCTGATTACTATGATAAGCCATACTGGACACTATTCCTTGGAGCGGGTGCAGTATTTGTGTTTATCTATATCAGGGCAATGCTCTATACAATCATCAATTGGGTGTTCTTTGACAATAATGATGAAAGACAAAGATGGACAGTAGGTTACTTCCTGTTGGTCGTAGTTGCAGGTTATGTATTTGGTGTCTTGGCATTAGCATCAGTTTTTTTACATTTGGAGATTAAAACTGTAACTTTATGTGTGGTTTTCATATATGTTTTGTACGAATTATTGCATTTCTACAAACTATTTGTAAACTTTAAATTTAAAAAACATGGTGCTCTGCTGATTTTTTTGTACTTTTGCAGCGTTGAATTGCTGCCCATCATGCTGATAGGGCATGTATTAGATTGGGTTTTCAATAGTTATTTTGTTAACAATTTACTTACTTAATGGCAATAAAGATACTCGTTTCACAGCCAAAACCAACAGTGGAGAACTCTCCTTATTTTGCTTTGGCTGAAAAATATGGTGTGGAAATCGTGTTCCGCCCTTTCATTAAGGTCGAGCCAATGGCTCCAAAGGATTTCCGCCAGCAGAAGATATCTATTCCTGGTCATACAGCTGTCGTGTTTACTTCACGTCATGCCATCGACCATTTCTTCACACTTTGTAAGGAACTACGCGTAGTCATTCCTGACGATATGAAATATTTCAGTATTTCTGAGCAGGTGGCACTCTATATCCAGAAGTACGTACAGTACCGCAAACGCAAGAACTTCTTCTCTGAGACAGGAAAAATTGCTGATCTCATCCCACAGATGGTCAAGCATAAGGCAGAGAAATTCTTTGTTCCACAGTCTTCAGTTCACAATGATGATCTCAAGAATATGCTTGATGAGGCAGGACTTGATCATGATGAGGCTGTTATGTACTATACTGTAAGCAATGACTTTGGACCAGATGAGGCGTTCGACTATAATATGCTCGTGTTCTTCTCACCAGAAGGAATCCATTCTCTCATGAAGAATTTCCCTGAATTCAAGCAGGGTGACATTGCTATAGCATGTTTGGGTGCAAAGACTATCAAGGCTGCTGAAGATGCAGGTCTCCGCGTAGATCTCCAACCAACTGCAGAACTTCGCTCAGTACCTGCTATGATTGAGGATTATATCAAGAAACACGTTTAAGTTCTTAAGTTTGTAAGTTTGTGAGTTTTTTTAGTTTTCGCGGAAAGTGATATTCCCAAGGACTCAAAAACTCAAAAACTCAAAAGCTCAAAAACTTAACAACTAACAAGTTTATGCGTTGTACTTTTTCACAGTCAGAAAGACTTAAAAGTAAACTTATAATAGACAAACTATTCGCAGGTGGAAACGGCTCTTTTGCTTCGTTTCCCCTGCGAACTGTATATATGAAGGTAGAGCGGAATACAGAAACTGTTAATGTTGCTGATGATGTTCCTGTATCTATCCTTATATCTGTACCAAAGAAACGCTTTCATCATGCTGTAGATAGAAACCGCATAAAACGCCTTGTTAGGGAGGCTTACAGGACTCATAAGTGTATCTTGTGGACAGCACTTGCCAATAAGGATTACAGCCTCGCTGTGGCGTTTATTTGCATCACAGATTCTCTGCCGGAATACAAGAAGGTTGAGAAGGCTGTGATAAAGTCTCTGAATAAAATAGCAGCAGACATGTAAATATAAGATTCCAACTATCTCAGAATATCCAGTAGAAGTATGAGAAAGTTGAGTAATTAATCTCAAATCTTTTCTGTGCTAAAGTTTATCAAAAACATAGTAAGCGGAATCAGTACTCTATTGTCTTGGGTATTGCTGATTCCTATTTATTTCTACAGGAAGTGTATATCGCCATTCACGCCTCCATCATGTAGATTCACTCCAACGTGCTCACAATATGCCATTGAAGCCATAAAAAAACACGGACCAATATATGGACTTTATCTCTCAATTCTCCGTATCCTTAGATGCCATCCTTGGGGAGGAGAAGGATACGATCCTGTACCTTGATTCACATACTCACGATGACGTGTTTCAAGAGCGAACGATGGCGGTAGTCAACCGCTATCCAGGTGATGTGCGCACAGACGATAAGTGGGTCAGCGTGGGTTTGCACCCTTGGCATGTAAATGACGAATGGCAAGTGCAACTGGAAAAGATGCGCTCTGAGGCGTTTTTACCTTGTATATGTGCAATTGGTGAGTGTGGGCTTGATAAGTGCTGTGAGAGCAATTATGAACGTCAAATGGAGGCTTTCCGTGCACAGGTACTGTTGGCAGAAGAGTGTGGAAAACCAATGATAATACATTGCGTCAAGTCTTTTCAAGAAATAATGGCAATTCACAAGGAGGTGAGACCACAACAAAAATGGCTTATACATGGGTTCAGAGGCAAGCCAGAACTTGTAAAACAGATAATGGCCAAAGGAATGCTTGTTTCCTTCGGCCATCATTATAATGTTAATTCTTTGACTTATGTAGCTCTTAATTGTCGAAGCCTTTACCTCGAGACTGACGATTGCGGTCTTTCGATCCGTCAAATTTACGAGAACGTCCGTCGCCATCTCTCTTCTGGAAGTTTGGGTTGAAGCTCTTGCGCTCACTTTTGCCGTTTCTTGAGTCTCTTTCTTTCTGTCTGTCCTCACGATTGAAGCCCTTATCGCTCCACTTACCAAGGTGACGGCTGATGATTTCTTCTTCTTCCTCGTCTTCAGCTTCAAAGAAACGCTTACGGCTCTCAAATCGGCTTGAACGGCTATCGTCCTTAGACTTGCGCTGGCTGTCACGCTCCTCTTCCTTCTTTCTGCGCTCATCCTTGTATGGCTTAGACTTGAAGTAGTGCTCCTCACGACTTCTGCGTTCTTCCTCTTCTGAGTCATCATCATGCTTCTTGTGAGGCTTGAACTTGAGGTTGCGCTTACGGTCTTCCTCAGTCTTTATGTCGAGACCTTCCTCACGACGCTCCTTGAGCTTGCCGTCAAATACCTGATATTTTCTGAATTCACATTCCAGTGAACCATTGAAGAGGGCAAAGCGAGTAGATGGGCGGAAGCCAATCTTGTCGAAGCACTCCTGGCGATATGTGATAATCCATGCATCATTGCCTACGAAGTTCTGCTTCAGACGCTGACCGATAGTCTCGTAAAGACCAAGGATGTCATCTGTCGTGATACGCTCACCGTAAGGTGGGTTTGTAATCATGAGAGCCTTCTCGCGTGGAGCCTCGAATTCATAGAAATCTCTCTGCTCAATATCCACAACTTTGTTGACACCAGCATTGCGTGCATTTTCAATGGCAATACCCACAGCCTGACGGTTGATGTCGAAGCCGTAAATCTTATGGTCGAAGTCACGCTCCTTGCTGTCGTCATTGTAGATATTGTCGAACATATCCTCGTCAAAGTCCTTCCACTTCTCGAATGCGTACTCCTTACGGAATACACCAGGGTAGATGTTCATTGCGATGAGTGCAGCCTCAATGAGGATTGTACCTGAACCACAGAATGGGTCGATAAGGTCACACTCTCCGTGCCATCCTGTGAGCATGATAAGACCTGCGGCAAGTACCTCATTGATAGGGGCTGCCACTGTGTTGGTCTTATATCCACGGATGTGGAGACTCTCACCACTTGAGTCGAGAGATATTGTCACATCATCCTCAGCGATGTGGACATTGATACGTATATCTGGATTTGTTATTGCTACGTTAGGACGATCGCCCGTCTTTTCTCTCCAATAGTCGGCAATGGCATCCTTTACACGGTATGCCACGAACTTGGAGTGACGGAACTTTTCAGAGAATACGACAGAGTCAATGAGGAATGTGTTCTTACAATCCATATACTCTGACCAGTTCATCTTCTTCACTACCTCATACACCTCATCGGCGTCTGTAGCCTTGAACTCCTTGATTGGTTTGAGAATCTTAACGGCTGTACGGAGACAGAAGTTTGCCTTATAGAGCATCTCCTTGTCTCCAGTGAAGCTTACCATTCTCCTACCAATCTCAATGTTGTTTGCACCGAGTTCTGTAAGTTCCTTTGCAAGAACTTCTTCGAGTCCCTGAAATGTCTTTGCTATTATTTTGAATTCTTCCATATTAAGAAATTATCTCTTCTGACTTATAAATGTTCCAGCTGGTACATCCTGGGTTACCCAGATGTTACCGCCTATTGTTGCGCCCTTGCCTATGGTTATGCGACCAAGGATGGAAGCATTTGAATAGACAATGACGTCGTCCTCAAGTATCGGGTGACGAGGTATGCCCTTGATTGGGTTGCCATTCTCATCGCATGGAAAGCTCTTGGCACCAAGCGTGACGCCCTGATACAGTTTGACATTATCTCCTATTATTGTTGTTTCACCGATTACCACACCTGTACCGTGGTCAATGGTGAAGTATTTGCCTATCGTAGCACCAGGGTGAATATCTATGCCCGTCTCTGAGTGAGCCATTTCCGTAAGCATACGTGGAATGAGAGGCACTTCAAGAAGGAGTAGCTCATGCGCAATGCGATAGTTCATGAGAGCCTTTATCACGGGATAGCAACTCACTATCTCACCGTAGTTCTTTGCAGCTGGGTCGCCGTTGTATGCAGCAATAACGTCAGTGGCAAGCACTTTCCTTATCTCTGGTAACTTGGCTATGAATTGTTCAGCCTTGTTCTGAGCACATATCCTGTATTCGTTGAATGTCTTCACCTCGGAAACTTCGCCGTCGCAGTCACACTCTGTGAAAGACAATCCTGCCTGTATCTGCTGAGCAAGAAGGCAGTATAGACGCTCCACGTTCACTCCGATGTGATATGTCAGGGTGTCTGTATTGACGGTTGACCTGCCATAGTATCCTGGGAAAAGTATTGCTCTTGCCAGTTCCACTATTTCCGCCAATACTGTCCCCGAAGGAATAAGTGTACCTTCCGTGTGCTTATGGAACAGTTCCTTGTAAGCTGTAACGTCAGATAGCTCCTTAACGGTCTGTGTCAGTATTTGAGCAGTTGCATTGTTCATAACATTCGCGACATAATGGTTCGTATTCTTTTGTTTCTCCGAGCATAAACTGCCTGTCACCCTCTACTATACGGTGACTTACGTATGCAAGCGCACCACACTTTACGCAGATGGCATGCACCTTCATCACCTCGTCTGCTATGCAGAGAAGGTTAGGCATAGGACCGAAAGGTTTACCCATATAGTCCATGTCGAGACCTGCAACTATAACTCTAACCCCACGGTTGGCAAGTTCGTTGCATACAGCTACTATACCATCGTCAAAGAACTGTGCCTCGTCAATGCCTACCACATCAGAGTTTGACCCGAGCAAGAGGATACTTGCCGAGTTATCAACTGGTGTAGAATGTATTGACTGACCCTCATGAGTCACCACGTCATCATCAGAGTATCGTGTATCCAAGGCTGGCTTGAATATCTCCACCTGTTGATGAGCAAATTTGGCTCTTTTGAGACGTCTGATAAGTTCTTCTGTCTTACCTGAGAACATAGAGCCGCATATTACCTCTACACGTCCTCTTGGCATCATTTCCCCGTTTTTGTATGATATAGTCACGCTTATTCTTTATAATTTCTTTTTGGCTGTCATTGCCTGTTTTTAGACTTCAAATGTTGCTATTTTGTTGTTAATAACAAATCAAAGTCGCAAAATCTGTTGCAAAGATATGAAAAATGAAGGATGAAGAATGAAGAATGAAGAATTTATTTTACTTTTGCATACAATTTTGATATTTTAAAATGGAGAATGAAGAATGAGTGATGAAGAATGAACATTCTTTAGGACACATTTACTTGCATTACCCATACTTTGTAATGCGTGAGTTAAAAGAAAAAAAGTTGGATAAAACAAAAAAACATATACACTTAAAAAACTCGAAATAATGAAACTACTTTTGCTCGGAAGTGGCGGTCGTGAACACGCCTTGGCTTGGAAAATCAGTCAGAGTCCTAAGATTGACAAACTATTCATTGCTCCTGGTAATGCAGGAACACGTGAAGTTGGTGAGAATGTGAATCTCAAGGCTGACGATTTTGAGGGTATCAAGAAGTTTGTGCTCGCCAATTCTATCGACATGGTTGTCGTAGGACCTGAAGACCCATTGGTCAAGGGAGTGTATGACTTCTTCAAGAATGACCCTGAGATAGCAAAGATACCAGTCATTGGTCCATCTAAGCAGGGTGCAGTACTTGAGGGCTCAAAGGACTTCGCCAAGGAGTTTATGATTCGTCACAACATCCCAACTGCTGCCTATCGTTCTTTCAACGGTACTAATATCGAGGAAGGACTCAAGTTCCTTGAGACTCTCAAGGCTCCATACGTACTAAAGGCAGACGGTCTTTGTGCAGGTAAGGGTGTACTTATCGTACCTACACTTGAGGAGGCAAAGAAGGAGTTCAAGGAGATGCTCGGCGGTATGTTCGGCAATGCAAGTGCAACAGTGGTTATCGAGGAGTTCCTCTCTGGTATCGAGTGCTCAGTATTCGTACTCACAGATGGCAAGAACTACAAGATTCTTCCAGAGGCAAAGGACTACAAGCGCATTGGCGAGGGTGACACTGGTCTCAACACAGGTGGTATGGGTTCAGTTTCACCAGTACCATTTGCAGATGCAGAATGGATGAAGAAGGTTGAGGACCGTATCATCCGTCCAACGGTTGAGGGACTTGCAAAAGACAATATCGACTATAAGGGTTTCATCTTCTTCGGACTTATCAAGGTTGACAAGGATTACAGTTGTGCAAAGGCTGGCGACCCAATGGTCATTGAGTATAACGTGCGCATGGGTGACCCAGAGACTGAATCTGTCATGCTTCGTCTTGAGTCAGACATCGTTGACCTCTTTGAGGGAGTGGCTGAAGGTAACCTTGACACAAAGACTATCAAGTTTGACCCACGTAACGTAGTGTGTGTGATGATGGTCAGCGGAGGTTATCCAGAAGCTTACGACAAGGGTTACGAGATAACAGGTATCGAGAACGTGGAAGGTTCAGTAGTGTTCCATGCAGGCACAGCCCTCAAGGATGGCAAGGTAGTCACAGCAGGAGGACGTGTCATTGCAGTAAGTTCATACGGTTCAAGCAAGGACGAGGCACTCACCAAGTCATTCACAGAGGCAGCCAAGATTCAGTTTGAGAAGAAATACTTCCGTCGTGACATAGGCAAGGACCTCTAATGGAGTTAATAGTTAAGAATTAAAAGTTAAAAATTAGATATTACTTGTTGGTAATAGATAATAACTCAATCAAATAAAGGACAAGCGCATTTTTATGTACTTGTCCTTTCTTTTTGTTACTCCATGAACCTTCGTTGATCCTTCGCTAATGTCTCGTGCATCCTTCGTAAATATCCGGGAATATAGAAATGACATAATGCAAGTGTAACACGAAGCCCCACTTGCATTATGTTTTAATTGCGAAATTGATAACAACCATTCAAATCTTTCAACCATTATTGTGTCTCCATTATTTTTTCTTTTCACATCCGTCGTTTCTCCGTCGTAACTCCGATGATTCTCCGTTGATCCTTCGTTCTGACTCCGTATCAACCTCATCGGATGTCCATCATATCTCCATCGAATGTCCATCGAATCGATGGACATTCGATGGACATTCGATGGAGATGCGATGGAGATGCGGTGGACATTCTACGGACTTACATAGGAGGATCAACGGAGTCACGACGGAGCATCATCGGAGGAAGAACGAAGAAACAAAACTTACTTTTCGTAGTATTTGTTTCTATTTTTTTGCATGTTGATACAATGTTGTTTCTGTATCTTGAATAGTCATAACGCGAAAAGAATATGTTAAAAAATTAAATTTGTAACAGTTAATATTGTATGAATTGTTAAAATCAAAACGGCAAAAATGACCTTAAAAACAATCACTCTATATTTTGGGCAGTTGTGTAAAAACTTTATTGAATTTTTTTGATATTTATAAAAATTATGTATATTTGCAAGTAGAAACTAATACATTTGTTACTATGGAGCAATGTAATGAGACGTCATTTGACAAACATAAAATCATAAATCTTCATGAAAACAAGAATTGTGATAACCGCTTGGTAATATCACATATTGACATGAATGGAAACATTCAGTCAAATGAAGAACATCAAAAAGGTGTTGCCAAGCTTGCATCCAAATTTGCAAGTAAGTTTAGTATGGCTGATTTATGTTATATAATGGGGCTCTTACATGATAAAGGAAAAGAACAATTGGAATGGCAAAAGTATATTCAAGGCGTTACTGGGTATAATGAGGAATATGCCAATATTAAAACTGGTCCAAATCATTCTTATGTAGGGGCTGTAATAGCTCAGAAACAATATCCTCAGATTGCGCCGTTGATAGCGCAGCCTATTGCTGGACATCATCGTGGACTATATGATTATTGTGACTATATTGAAGAAACAAAGCGCGATATTCCTCGGAATGTGGTCATCGACAACCCTATTCCATACCAGTTCCCAAGACTTGATGAGCTAAAACCTTTTGATTTGCACCATATCATACGTATGCTATTCTCTTGCTTGGTAGATGCAGATAGTCTTGATACCGAGGCTTTCATGAATTCAGAACAAGCTAAGTTGCGTGGTAGTCATACATCGATGCCTGAGCTTTTGGAGTTGATGAAAAAACATCTGCAAGCGTTAAAAGCAAATGCGCAAGATACAGAGGTCAATCACATTCGTAACTATGTGCAAGAACAATGCATTAAGTTCAGTCAAGGCGATGGTGGCTTTTACAGCCTAACTGTTCCTACAGGTGGTGGAAAAACGCTTGCATCTGTTCTTTGGGCTTTACATCATGCAGTGAGGAATCACCTGCAGCGCATCATCATCGCGATACCTTATACAAGTATCATCGTGCAGACGGCTGCTACCCTGAAGCACATATTTGGCGAAGATAATGTACTGGAGCATCACTCCAATATGAATCCTGACGATATAAAGGATAAGGAGCTGCGTGAGCGTTTGCAGTTGGCTACAGAGAACTGGGATTACCCGATTATTGTAACAACTAACGTTCAGTTTTTTGAATCCTTGTTCAGCAATAGACGTTCAGATTGCCGCAAGTTACACAACATTGCTAAAAGCGTCGTTATCCTGGATGAAGTTCAGACATTGCCTTTGGATTTTTATCGACCTATTGTTGATACCCTCAATACGCTCCAGCGAGTATTCGGATCGTCTGTACTTTTCACTACTGCCAGTCAACCCATTTTGAGTGGGCGGATAGAGGGTACCAATCCTAAAGCAAGTTTTGATGCCCTATCTTCTGTTCATGAGATTATTCCTGATGCCGCTAATTTACATGATAAGCTACGACGTGTAAAGTTACAGTTTATGGATGGGGCTAAAAGTTATGACGATATCGCAGGCGAATTGAGTAAACATCAACAAGTGTTGTGTATTGTCAATACGCGTCGTGATGCTAAGGAACTTTATGACAGATTACCCAAAGAGGGTACCTGCCTTCATCTGTCGCGTATGATGTGCCCGGCGCATGTCGCTGCCACAATCGAACAAATTAAAGCTACATTAAAGTTGCAGAAAGAGCAACCTCTTCGAGTTATTGCTACGCAATTGATAGAAGCTGGTGTGGATATTGATTTTCCTGTTGTATTTCGTCAGGAGGCAGGATTAGATTCCATCCTTCAGGCTGCTGGCCGCTGCAATCGAGAAGGAAAACATGATATTTGTACGACCTATGTATTCAGTTTGGGCAAGGAGCATCCTTTGCCACCCGGCTTTATGACTCAAACCAATAATGCCCGCCTGAATATGGGACAACAACATGACTGGTTTGCGCCCGAAGCAATGGCTTGCTACTTTAAACAGCTGCATTCTCGTATAGACAACTTTGATAGTAAGCAGATCAAAGAACTTCTATATAAACAAGAATGTGAGTTTGAGGAGGCTGCTCGCCAGTTCCACTTGATTGATGACCAAACCACATCTGTCATTATCAATTGGAATGATAGTATAAAACTATACGAGCAACTTATCTCGCAAGGCCCCTCCTATGATCTTATGAAGAAGTTGTCACACTACAGCGTCAACATCCGTAAACGTGACTTCGATAAGTTACAAAGCATGGGGGCGATAGAGGAGCCTTTCGAGAATATTTATGCGGTTACCAATCCCAGTTTCTACAAGGCAGATACTGGTTTGACAATCGATAATCAATGGTTAGAAGAAACATTCATTATATAAACAATGGAATTTACAGATAAGGAATTTTGTTTGGAAGTATGGGGTCCGATGGCCTGTTTCACTCGCCCAGAACTGAAGGTGGAGCGTGTGAGCTATGATGCGATCACGCCATCTGCGGCTCGCGCCATTTTTGAGGCTATCTTCTGGAAACCAGCTATTCATTGGCAGGTTACAAAGATTGAAGTGCTCAATCCTATCAAGTGGACTTCGGTTCGTAGGAATGAAGTGGGGGCTGTGGCATCAAAGAATCCCATCTTTATTGAGGATAAACGTCAGCAGAAGAATACACTCTGCTTGAAGGATGTGCGTTATCGCATCTGGGCAAAGCTTGAATTTATTCCTGTGCGTAAGCGCAAGGGCGAGCAACCCACTTTGTTTGACGAAACGGCTCATCCCGATGAGAATCCTGCCAAATACAATGCCATGTTTGAGCGTCGCGCTAGCAAAGGTCAATGCTTCAACCAACCATATTTGGGCACACGCGAGTGTTCGTGCTCCTTTAGATTGGTTAATCCGGAAGCGGAAGAACTTGATGCTCCTATCAGCGAAAATCGCGACCTTGGTATCATGCTCTATGACATGGACTTTGAGCAGAACTTGAAGAATCCTCCAGCCATGTTCTATCGTGCCAAAATGGAGAATGGTGTTATAAATGTTCCATCAAAAAATAGTGAGGAGGTTTTGAGATGATATTAAATGCACTATATGATTATTACCATCGCTGTGGTAATTTACCTCGCAAAGGTATGGAACTTAAAGAGATTGGGTTCCTGATTGTCATTGATAAAGAAGGGCATTTTCTTAGATTCGAAGATCGTCGAAAAGATAAGAAACAAGCACAAACATTTCTTGTAAAGAAGCATGTTGGGCGTACAAGTGCAGTGGTGGCAAACTATCTGTATGACAATAGTGGCTATGTCTTTGGATATTCCGACAAAGGAGATGTCATGGCGCAGTATCAGGTGTTTAAGGATAAAATTAGAGCTATATACCAGCTACACTCACAGGATGAAGACATGATTGCCGTTAATCTTTTTTATTCGCAAGAGCATCAAGACGTCCTTGCGCAAATGAAACTGGATCCTCTATGGCCTGAGATAGAGCGTAATCTAAGTAAGAAGTATTCTACATTTTCTTTTCTTATTGAGGGTAAGACTAAGATTGTGGCTGAGAAAGTTGAGCTATTAGACATCGATGACAGTGAACCTTCTAATGACGGGCAAGTATGTCTCGTCTCTGGAAAAAAGGGAAAAGCAGTAGAAACAACTACAGCAACTATGATACCAGGCAGTCAGGCCACGGCGAAGTTAGTTGCTTTTCAAGTTAGTTCTGGTTACGATTCTTATGGAAAAACCAAGGGTGGTAATGCGCCAATCAGTGAAGACGCCGAGTTCGCTTATACTACTGTACTCAATCATCTGTTAGAGCCTAATTCGCGTAATAAGTTTATGGTGGGCTCGCGTACGTTCCTTTTCTGGGCATCTAAGAATGACGAAGCAGGAAAAGAGGCAGAAGAAGGTATCTTTAAAATGTTTGGCTTTTCTGAGCAAGAAGATGACCCTAATAAGAATATAGAACAAGTTAGAAAAGTGTTCACAGCTATTTATTCAGGCGAGCTGAAAACCACATCCGAAGATAAGTTCTATATTTTAGGTCTTGCACCTAATTCTGCGAGGATAGCTGTGGTGTATTGGGCCGAGATTCCATTAAAGGAGTTTGCTGGCACCATCTGCAGGCATTTCGAAGACATGACTGTTATGGATACGCGCATAGAAAAGAAGCCATATATGAGTTTGCGTAATATACTCAGCACGGTAACGCTTGGTGGTAAGGTGTCAGATGCGACGCCAAATCTGCCGGATGCTGTCGTAAAGAGCATTTTCCAAGGTATACCTTATCCACAAACGCTTTTTGCATCATGCATTCGTCGCATTCGTGCAGAGTCGGGAGATAAGGATAAGAATGCCGTACATATTACTCGCGCAGCCATTATCAAGGCTTATTTAAACAGAATCGATAAAAATCAAAAAATAAATGTTATGTTAGACAAGGACAACACTAACCAAGGCTACCTTTGTGGCCGTCTGTTTGCTGTGCTTGATAAGATTCAGGAAGAAGCAAACAATCAGCATTCCATTCGTGAACGCTACATGAATTCAGCCAGTTCGACACCTGCTGCAGTATTCTCGACGATTCTCAATCTCTCTAATCATCATGTGGAGAATTTAAAGAACGAAGGTCGAAAGATTTTCTTTGAAAAGTTGAAGCAGGAAATTATCAGCAAGATTGATGCAGATGGGTTCAAAGCACAATTGGATTTGCAAGATCAGGGCCGATTCTTTATTGGCTACTATCACCAGCGCCAAGACTTCTTTTCTAAGAATGAAGATAATAATAACGAATAATCACAAAAAACAGATACAACTATGTCAGAATTAAAGAACAGAATCGATTTCGTTTACATCTTTGATGTACAGGATGGTAATCCCAATGGTGACCCAGATGCAGGTAATCTGCCACGTGTGGATGCCGAAACAGGAATGGGGCTTGTAACAGATGTTTGTTTGAAACGCAAAGTGCGTAATTATGTGCAAGTGGCTAAGGAGTGTGCTGCAGGCTATGATATTTTTATCAAAGAAAAAGCTGTTTTGAATACGCTCATCGATGCTGCTCACGAAGAGGATGCAGTGAAAAATGCTTCTGACAAGACGTCTGCAGCAAGAGATGTGATGTGCAAGAAGTATTTTGATATTCGTACTTTTGGTGCTGTCATGTCTACAGGAAAGAATGCTGGCCAGGTTCGAGGTCCAATCCAGTTTACATTTGCTCGATCCATTAATCCTATTGCTGCTATGGAGCACTCCATCACTCGTATGGCTGTTGCCACAGAAAAAGAGGCAGAGAAGCAAAGTGGAGATAATCGCACCATGGGTCGCAAGGCCACTGTGCCTTATGGACTCTATGTTTGTCATGGTTTTATTTCTGCTAATCTTGCCAAGCAGACAGGTTTCAGTGAAGAAGACTTGGCTTTGTTTTGGGATGCACTCAAGAACATGTTCGACGCCGATCGCTCTGCTGCTCGTGGACTAATGAGTGCTCAAAAGCTGATAGTTTTCAAACACGAATCTGTATTGGGTAATGCACCTGCCAACAAACTTTTCGATTTAGTTAAGATTGAAAAGGTATGCGATGGTGCACCCCGTAAGTTCGAAGATTACAAGGTGTATGAAATCGAGAAGGACAGCCTCCCAACTGGTGTAACTGTCGAAGAACTGATTTAATCGTTTATGGCAGAAAGACGTATAATAAGAAACAGTACAGCCGAATTCCTGATATTTCAAGCAGAGGCGAAGGAACAGGGAATCGAAGTAATGTATGCTGAAGAAACAATTTGGTGTACGCAGAAAGCGATGGCTGCACTTTTCGATGTTGGAGTACCGGCCATCAGCAAGCATCTGGCAAATGTGTTTGAGACAGGTGAACTGAAAGAAGAAGCAACTATTTCCAAAATGGAAACAGTTCAACAAGAAGGCAATCGTGAGGTGAAACGTATGGTCGTGATGTATAAACTTGATGCCATCATCGCGGTGGGCTATCGTGTGAACAGCATCCGTGCCACTCAGTTCCGTCAATGGGCCACAAGTGTCCTTCGAGAGTTTGCCATCCGTGGCTATGTGCTTGACAGGAAGCGCATGGAGAATGGTGCCTTCTTAGGCGAGGACTATTTTGAGCACTTGCTGGCAGAGATTCGTGAGATTCGACTTTCAGAACGTCGCTTCTATCAGAAACTCACGGATATCTATGCCACCAGTATGGACTACAACAAAGATGCACCAACTACACGGCTGTTCTATAAGCACATTCAAAATAAGATGCACTATGCTGTACACCAGCACACGGCTGCGGAACTCATCATGGAGCGGGCTGATGCCGAAAAAGAACACATGGGGTTAACCACCTGGGAGAATGCGCCTGATGGCAAAATAGTTAAGACGGATGTCTCTATCGCCAAGAATTATCTGAACGAGATAGAACTCGAAGATATGGGGCATATCGTAACCGCTGTACTTGATTTTGCAGAGAGCCGTGCTAAGCGCCATATCCCAATGACGATGGAGGACTGGGCAAAACGTATTGATGCCTACCTTGCAAGTGATGAACGTCCATTGCTTACTGATGCTGGAAGCGTAAGCCATGAAGAGGCCGTGCTTCATGCAGAAACGGAGTTTGAGCGTTATCGCATCGTGCAAGACAGACTGTTCCAAAGCGATTTTGATAAGTTCATGGGAGCTTTACCTTTTGATGATGATAAAACAGAATAAAAAATGTACTACGACGATGACGATATGCTTATGTTGTCCGGGATTCAACACTTTAGGTTCTGTCCCCGGCAATGGGCTTTGATTCATGTAGAGCAACAATGGGATGATAACCGATTAACGGTGGAGGGCGTTCTCCTACATAAGCATGTGGACGATGCAAGCTATCGTCAGAAGTGTGGTGAGTACATAACTCTTCGTTCTGTAAGTATTGCTTCGCATGAATTGGGGTTATATGGTATCTCTGATGCTATTGAACTTCATCCTTCTGACGACGAAAAGAATAGTATCACACATCCAAAGTATTCTGGATGTTGGTTACCTTATCCTGTGGAGTATAAGCATGGTAAGCCGAAGCGTAATGAAGTGGATGAAGTACAGTTGGCTGCACAAGCAATGTGCTTGGAAGAACAATATGGCATTCACATACAGTGGGGGGCTATATTCTATCACGAGATTCGTCATAGGGTTGAGGTTGAGATAAATGATAGCCTACGTGAAATCGTTCGTAATGTAGCTGTGGAAATGCATACTATATACGAAAAAGGCAAACTTCCAGCCATACAGGGTGGTAAGTACTGTGATAGATGCTCACTAAATAATCTGTGTTTGCCAGAAATGGCTAACCAACCAAATGTGTCATTATATTTAAAACGGAATTTGTATGAGGAAACTACTTAATACACTTTACATTACTACTCCCGAGTCTTATCTTAGTAAAGATGGGATGAACGTTGTGGTTTCTGTAAAACAACAGGAGGTTTTTCGTATTCCAATAATAAATATTGAGGGTGTTGTAACATTTGGATATATGGGTGTAAGTCCTGGATTTATGAAACTTTGCACAGATAATAATGTTTCACTTACATTCCTTTCACCTCAAGGGCGCTACATAAGCAGAATACAAGGGCAGACACGTGGAAATGTTCTACTTAGAAAAGCGCAATACGCTTTGTCTGAAGATTCTGAATGGTCACTAAATGTGGCAAAAATCATGATAGGTGGTAAGATCCAAAATTACCGCAATATCTTACGACGTTATATTCGTGACTATGGCAATGACCCCAAGGTGACAACAGCCGCAGACGCACTTGATAACTTCAAAAATGATGTATTGAAGACAGCTGATAAACAGTCGTTAATAGGTATGGAAGGTCTTGCAGCAAATAGGTACTTTGAAGTTTTTCCGAATCTAATGACACAACAACGCGAAGGATTCCCATTTGCAGGTCGTAATCGTCGCCCTCCGAAAGATGCTGTTAATGCGATGCTTTCGTTGGCATATACGTTAATAGCAAATGACGTAACAGCTGCTCTTGAAACCGTGGGGTTAGACCCATATGTAGGTTTCCTTCATACTTTACGCCCAGGACGTGCTTCGTTGGCACTTGATATGACTGAAGAATTGCGTGCCTACCTTGGAGATCGTCTTGTACTATCGCTAATAAATCGTCGGCAAATAACACCTAATGATTTTATATATCAAGGCGAGCAAGGTGTTACTTTAACCGAGAATGGACGTAAAACATTTCTTATGGCATGGCAAAACAGGAAGAAGGAGCTATTTGAACATCCATATCTAGGTGAAAAGATTCCAATAGGACTTCTCCCACATGCTCAAGCGATGCTTTTAGCAAGATACATACGAAATGATATTGACGGATATCCTGTCTTTCTAATTAAATAAGTGGTTACTATGTACATATTGATTACATATGATGTGGAGACCATTAGCGAACAAGGTCAGAAGAGACTGCGTAGTGTTGCGAAAGTATGCAAGAACTATGGTCAGCGTGTTCAAAATTCTGTATTTGAATGTGAAGTTACAGAAGCTCAATATTCTCTCATAAAAGGAGAATTAAGCAGGATTATCGACGAAAAAATGGATAGTATTCGTTTCTATCATTTGAATAAGAATAAAACACATAGTGTTGAAACATTAGGAAAACAGAAATCATACGATGTAAATGATGTTTTTATATTATAATTGCGAACATGATGCACAACAAAAAAACATATACCTTTCGCACATGTTGAATATATGCAAGTTAAGCATCTAATGTAAGTATAAATACTAAATGTATTTTATATGTTCGCAAAAATATAGTTGCTAAGGACTAAATTACAATTACTTATATTGTGTACTGTCGCCTCCCACGTGGAGGCGTGGATTGAAACGTACTTCTCCATTGTAGTAGTCAGGAGATTCTGTCGCCTCCCACGTGGAGGCGTGGATTGAAACTTAATGGTGACTTTTATCATGCATCTACTCGTGAGGTCGCCTCCCACGTGGAGGCGTGGATTGAAACGTCAAGAGGAGAAACACAAAGCTCATCCATACGGTCGCCTCCCACGTGGAGGCGTGGATTGAAACTTTCAAGTTTAATGTTTCTGCGTTTACTCGTTTGTCGCCTCCCACGTGGAGGCGTGGATTGAAACTTAAAGGTTGCATCAAGGTTTTCAACGGTCTTTGTCGCCTCCCACGTGGAGGCGTGGATTGAAACAACGGTCTTTTGAGAGATAATGTCTTTCCAGGGTCGCCTCCCACGTGGAGGCGTGGATTGAAACATCAGTAAGACCACCATCAGAAAGTAATGTGGCCGTCGCCTC
>JAFYAT010000086.1 GCA_017540585.1 Bacteroidaceae bacterium
GTGAATATATTCTCTGCATTGAATGTGTTCACGTCACAACGAGTTGGCAGACTTAGTTCCTGCCAACTCGTTACACAATTCTTAACATGATGTACAGAAAGACAATAGTATTTGTATTTGCATATATCTTTTCGCTTGCCTTATATTCTGAAGGCTTCACGACAATCAACGGCGAGGTGTTCCATACCACATACCATATCACATACGAAGGTGAAAGGGACTACAGCGACAGCATAACTGTCCTGTTCCGTCAGATAGATCTTTCGTTGTCCATGTTCAATGATTCATCCATCATTGCACGCATGAACCGTAATGACAAACAGGCAAGGGCAAACGAACATGTAAAAACCGTCCTTACGACCGCACGAAAGGTATCGGACAACACACATGGTGCATTCGACATAACGGTCGGACCTCTTGTCAACCTGTGGGGCTTTGGCTACAAGAACCGACGGGAAGTAACATCATCAGATGTTGACAGTGTACGTCAGTTTGTTGGATACAAGGATATACATCTTAGTGCAGGAGGCAGACTTAGAAAGCGTGATCCAAGAACCATCATCGATGTCTCCAGTATAGCAAAGGGCTATACCTGTGATGTTATAGGACGATGGCTCAATACTAAGGGAATAAACAATTATCTCATCGAGATTGGTGGCGAGATTGTTGTCAATGGCATTAATGCAAAGAAACGTCCATGGGGCATAGCCATCAACACACCTGAAGAGGACTCTCTTGCCATAAACCATACCTGTCAGGATATCCTGAAACTCACTGATGAAGCTGTTGCCACAAGCGGAAACTACAGGAACTATTACTACGAGAATGGCAGACGATATTCGCACACCATTGACCCAAGAACAGGCTATCCTGCCAATAGCGACATACTTTCTGCTACCGTCATTGCCCGTGACTGTATGACGGCAGATGCGTATGCAACGGCATTCATGGTGCTCGGACTTCAGCAGTCACTTGCAGTACTCCGTCGTACACCTGATGTCATGGCTTACTTCATCCTTGCTCCCGACGAATCTACTCACAAATATCGTATAGAATATAGTCCTTCGCTCCTTAAACTGCTTTCAACAGAGAAACATTAGCCAGTATCCCCCTCATCTCGTTTCACAGGCATATCAATTGTCAATTATCCTTTGCACATCCGTTCACAATACTTACACGTCTCGGAAATACCTATTGCATAGATGAAATAAACCTTATTACTTTGCAGCGAAATTAATATTCGGCCTGTACGGTTAAAACTTGCATTGGTGTTTTTGCCGCCAAGCGGCCAGTTAAAAAAACATGGGGAAAACCAAAGAAAACAAAAGAAAACATGTTTTTTCTTGTTTTTGTTCTGTTTCTTGACTGTTTTTCTAATAGGCACCATAGTGCAAAGATTATTCGTATAGGAAGAAAAGAAAACTTACGAAACATTAATAACAAAGTAATATGGAAGATAGACAAACACTCAACCGCAACCTTGCACAGATGCTGAAGGGCGGAGTAATCATGGACGTAACAACACCAGAACAGGCACGCATTGCAGAGGCAGCAGGTGCTTGTGCAGTAATGGCACTTGAACGTATCCCTGCCGATATTCGTGCAGCTGGCGGTGTTAGCCGTATGAGCGACCCAAAGATGATTAAGGGTATTCAGGAGGCTGTTAGCATCCCTGTAATGGCAAAGTGCCGTATCGGTCACTTCGTAGAGGCACAGATTCTTGAGGCTATTGAGATTGATTACATCGATGAGAGTGAGGTCCTCTCACCTGCTGACGATGTTTACCATATCGACAAGCGTAAGTTCAATGTTCCTTTCGTATGTGGTGCAAAGGACCTTGGTGAGGCTCTCCGTCGTATCAACGAAGGTGCAACAATGATTCGTACTAAGGGAGAACCAGGAACAGGTGATGTCATTCAGGCTGTTCGTCACATGCGTATGATGCAGTCAGAGATTCGCCGCCTCACTTCGCTCAATGCTGACGAGCTTTATGAGGCAGCAAAGCAGCTCCGCGTACCATTTGACCTCGTACAGTACGTTCATGACAATGGTAAGTTGCCAGTAGTCAACTTTGCAGCTGGTGGTGTGGCAACTCCTGCAGATGCTGCCCTCATGATGCAGCTTGGTGCTGAAGGCGTGTTCGTAGGTAGTGGTATCTTTAAGAGCGGCGACCCTGTTAAGCGTGCTCAGGCTATCGTCAAGGCTGTTACCAACTATGACAATCCTAAGATTATTGCAGAACTCAGCGAAGACCTTGGCGAAGCAATGGTCGGAATCAACGAGAACGAGATTGAACTGCTCATGGCAGAGAGAGGAAAGTAATGCCCCCCATCTTAATTTGAAACACGGAGACCTCAGAGTACACGGAGGATAAAATTGAGATAATCTTTTTCTCTGAGTTCTCTGTGTCCTCTGTGTTTCCTCAAAACATATCAGTATGTCAAATAATGGTAATATACATTCTCCAGTAATCGCAGTCCTTGCCCTTCAGGGAGCATTTGCCGAACATGAGCAGATGCTCCAAAAACTTGGAGTGGAAACATTCGAGATAAGGAACAGAACTGACTGGGACAAGCCTAAGGACGGACTCATCATCCCAGGTGGCGAGAGCACGACTATGACACGTATCATGCACGACCTCGACCTATGGGAACCTGTTCGCGATGCTATCAAGGGAGGACTTCCTGTGTTCGGTACGTGTGCTGGACTCATCATGCTCGACAGTAACCACCTTGGCACGATGAACATAACAGCCAAGCGCAATGCCTACGGTCGTCAGCTTGGTAGTTTCTACCACGATGGCGAGTTCCGTGGAATAACGGATGTACCAGCCGACTCAGAACTCTCAACTCAGGACTCACAACTTCCTATGACCTTCATCCGTGCTCCTTATATTGAGTCACATGGTGAAGGTGTTGAAATACTCGCCTCGGTGGATGGAAAAGATGTAGCGGCACGACAGGGTAATCAACTTGTTACGGCTTTCCATCCAGAGTTGAATGACGACACAAGAGTGCACGATTTTTTCCTTGGGATGATTAAAGGAGTAAAATGAAGTAAAAAGGAGTAAAATGAAGTAAAAAGGAGTAAAATGAAGTAAAAGGACGATAGACTGTTTTACTGATTTGTTCCAACAAAGTAACGTCTCTTTACTTCATTTTACTTCTCTTTACTCCCATTTACTACTAAATTAAAAACAAAAAGATGGAGCTACGCAAAACGTAACTCCATCTTTTTGCATATAAATAACCCAGTCCCCTCCCTGTAGGGAGGGTCAGGGTGGGTCTTTTACTTCTTGAAGTATCTATTGAACAAACCTTGGAAGCCAGCACCGTGACGTGCTTCATCCTTTGCCATCTCATGTACTGAGTCGTGAATGGCATCAAGGTTGAGCTGCTTAGCAATCTTGGCAATCTCCATCTTACCCTTGCAAGCACCTTCCTCTGCAAGCATACGCTTCTCTACGTTAGTCTTAGTGTCCCAAACTACTTCACCAAGCATCTCAGCAAAACGTGCAGCATGGTCTGCCTCCTCAAGTGCATAACGCTTGAAAGCCTCTGCAATCTCTGGATAACCCTCACGGTCAGCCTGACGACTCATGGCGATATACATACCTACTTCAGTACACTCACCCATGAAGTGATCCTTGAGACCCTGACGTACAAAGTCACCATCTGCACCAGCAGGTATAGCACTTGCGATACCGAGTTCATGCTCTGTTACAAACTGGAGAGCACCGCCCTCTTCCATCTTCTTAAACTTAGAACCTGGAACCTTACACTGTGGACACTTCTCAGGAGCGGCGTCACCCTCGTGAACGTAACCGCATACAGGACAAATCCATTTAGCCATAACCAATAATGTTTTTTAGATTTATAATGTGTTTTTGATATACTCTCAATGTCGAGTCTAATCTGTGTTTTTTAGAGTCAACCGTTATCGAATAATCATGGCGCAAATATATCCATTATTTTCGGTTCACAAAAAGAATTGCCCCCTTTTTTTCGTGTCTGTTCCGTTTTTTACAAATTTTCTCTTGCGCATAAGACAGAACATGCCGCTTGGCGCGGCTAAACTGAAACATACACTCTTTTTTTTAGAACCCGCCCCCGGCGGCGGGTTCTAAAAAATCCACCGCCCGAGGTGGAAATGTTGATTATGTTCTATGTTCCGCTACGTACTGAGACACGCTGGGCGGTTTTTCGTTCAGATTTTTGGGAAAAAGGGAAATCTTTCATACCTTTGCACGTAAATAACGAACAGGAAGACGCTATAATATTTTATTATGTGAATTTATAATCGAAATATAGAATGAAAAAATTACTCTTTATCCCCTTCGTGGCGGCTGCCATGATGACATCATGTTGTTGTGACAAAGAACTCTCTGGTTCTGACAATAAGTTCTGCGGTAATGTTACCTTTATGGTAGAACCATTCTTATTTGATGATACACGCTCAAGTCTCACTGATGCTGGTGATTCTATTGCCTTTGCATGGGACAATGGCGGGGCGGTAGGTGTCTTTCCTGTTGCTCCTGTTGCAGGAGTGCAGACAAAGCTGGCGTTGAAAGACTGTAGCGGCAACACCACAATATCCTCTTTTTATGTTTCAGGCTGGAAACCAACATCTGGCAATACGTATGCAGCTTACTATCCTTTCCAGAATCTGCTTGCTGAGACTTCACACGCTTCCATTCCAGTTGTTATGACAGGTCAGACACAGGACGGTAATGCAAGTCTTGCGCAAATAGGCGGAAGATATGACTATATGTATGCTGTTTCTGGTGTTCCGACTAATGGTGACATGAACTTTGAGTTCAAGCACGTCACATCCGTCGTTATGCTTGAAGTCACCATGCCAGATACTGCCACATTGATTAGTTTTACGCTCTCGGACAAGGGCGGTAAGGACGTGTTTACCACATCTGCTACGATGAACGTGGCAACGGGTGTGGTTACTCCTGTGGAAACATCTCCTGAGTTTACTCTCTCGCTCAATAATATACGTACAACAGAAACGAGCAAGACGCTTACTCTGTATCTTTCGGTACTCCCAACGACTACAGGTGACCTCACACTCACAGCCAAGTCTTCTTCATGCAAGGTTTACAAAGCCACTATTGCGGGTAAGACGTTCGTGGCTGGCAAGGCTTACCGAGTGACAGGCGTGGAGTTGGTTGATACCACAACAGGTACGGAGAATGGTCATGAGTGGGTTGACCTCGGATTGCCATCAGGCATTAGGTGGGCAACCATGAACCTTGGTGCCACAAGCGTAGAGGATTATGGCAAGCAATATGCGTGGGGCGAGACAAAAGCATACGGAGAGGAAGACCCTTCAAACCTTACGAACTATAATACAGAGTACTCTTATACCAAGAGAATCTTCAATTTCACTACATACAAGTGGTGTAATGGTTCTGCTACAACCCTTACTAAGTATTGCACGGATTCAAGAGATGGTACAGTTGATAACAAGACGACTCTCGACCCGGAGGATGATGCCGCTATACAGAACTGGGGCGGTGCATGGCGTATGCCTACAGAAGTCGATTTTGATGAACTCTTGAACAACTGCTACTGGGTATGGACTGACAGCTACAACGATTCTAAAATAGTAGGCTACATCGTCTATGCAGTAAAATCCACATCTGACAAGGGAAAGATAGTGTATGAAGGGGAGACTCCATCAGATATTTACTCGCTCTCTGATACCCATATCTTCATTCCTGCTTCAGGCTTTAGAGGCAATAGCCCGTCTTACTATCCTGGTGTCTGGGGCAACTACTGGACGACACGGTGCAGCAGTATTGAAGGTCGTAACCTGTTCCTGAGGGGTGAAATTATCCGCTACAGCTGGGATTACCGTTACCTCGGTTTCTCTGTCCGTGCCTGTTTGTAATAGCGGTCCCCGACCGACCTTCGGAGTTAAAAGTTAAAAAGGCTTTATCTTTAATTTAATCAGATAAATAAAAATGAAGAAAATACTCTTTGCGTCCCTTGTTGCTGCTGCCATGATGGTATCATGCTCTTGGGACAAAGAACAATCAGATATTCTTGCCGATTTCGACGGCAATGTAATCTTTACGGTTGAACCATTCACGTTTGATGGTGATGAAACACGTGCAAGTCTCACAAATGCAGACAACAACATTTCCTTTGCTTGGGACAAGGACGAGGCTGTCGGTATCTTTCCGATTGCTTCTGATGCCAATGTGCAGACAAAGCTGACGTTGAAGGATTGTATCGACAACAATGCTACGTCATCTTTTAGGGTAGCAGGATGGACACCTTTTTATTTCGTAATGTATGCAGCATACTATCCATTCCAGAATCTACCTATCGAGACTTCTTGCGCTTCCATTCCAGTAGTTATGACTGGTCAGACACAGGACGGTAATGCAAGTCTTGCACATATAAGCGCAGGATATGATTATATGGGTGCGGTTAGTGGCGTTCCTACAGAAGGTGACATGAACTTTGAGTTCAAGCACATCACATCTATCATTATGCTTGAGCTCACCATGCCGGATACTGCTACATGGGAGAGTGTTACACTCTCCAATAATGACGGAAAAGATGTGTTCACAACATCTGCTATGCTGGACGTGTCAACTGGCGAAATCGCTTCAAAGGAAAAATCGTCTGAGGTTACTCTCTCACTCAAAAATGTTTGCACGACAGAAACAAACAAGACGCTTACCCTGTATCTTTCGGTACTCCCTACAACGACAGGCGAACTCACGCTCACAGCCAAGACATCTCTCAATAAGTTGTACGGAACCACTATTGCAAGCAAGAATCTTGTGGAAGGTAAGGCTTATCGGATTACTACAGGTGAGTTGTCCGAGATGTCAACAGGTATAGAGAACGGTTATGAATGGGTTGACCTTTGTTTGCCTTCTGGCTTGAAGTGGGCAACAATGAACGTTGGCGCAACAAGTGTAACAGATTATGGCAAGTACTATGCGTGGGGAGAAACCAAGGCATACGGTGAGGAAGACACATCAAACAGTACGAACTACAGTTACAATTCGGAGGCTTCTTACATCAAGACTTATTATGACTGGAAAACATACAAATGGTGTGCTGGTAAAAATAAAAATATCACAAAGTATTGTACGAATTCAAAATATGGAACAGTCGATAACAAGATTATTCTCGACCCAGAGGATGATGCTGCTACACAGAATTGGGGAGGTGCATGGCGTATGCCAACCGAAGATGACATGTCTGAACTCCTGAGCAACTGCTATCTTGTATGGACGTCAAACTACAATGGTTCAGGTATAGCTGGATGCATCGTATATGCTGCAAAATCCGTATCTGATAAGGGGGAGTATGTGATTGAAGAAGAAATTCTTTCTGATATTTATTCGCTCTCTGATGCACATATTTTCCTTCCTGCTGCTGGTTATGTAAGAAGAAATATGGTAGATGCTCAAGGCAAATCAAGTTCATTCTGGACATCTTCGCTTGCCAGGAGGACATCTTCGTACAGCAATAATAGCGACGCTTATTCTTTTGGCCTCGATTCGTCTTGGGCAGTTGATGGTGGAGAAGACCGTTGTAACGGCAATTCTGTCCGTGCTGTATGCGAAAGTAAAGGCCCCTATATTTTACATTGATGAGTCTTTCCATCCGTGACAAGTCGGGACGGATAGAAAAAGTATCATACTTACATAGCATAAACTGCCACTTTACGCATCGTAAACATCATGTTTTCCGAGTGTAAAGTGGCATGATTTATTATTGTGTCTATTATTTTTCGTTATGATTTGCTTGAGTATTGAGAAAAAGACAGTATCTTTGCAACGTAAATATTTCAAATAGTAAAGATTATGGCAAGACCAATCAAAGAAACACCAATCCTCTATGGTGAAGATGCACGTCGCTTCGAAGCAAGGATGAAGGAGAAACGTCGTATCTCGCCGGAAGAAAGAGAGGAGATGAATAAAATCTATGAGGTTTTCATGGATATGTTAAGACGTGGTGAAGAACTAAAGAGACAACGTAATGCAGCCCAAATTAAATCTTGAAGAACATCAGTTGGTTATTTCCAAACTTGATGAAAATGAAACCGTGAAAACATTTGATTGCGGTGATTCAGATTTGAATGACTTCATCCTTTACGAGAGTCCTCTTTATCGTAAGGAAAAGTTGTCAATTACGTATGTTCTGAAGAATGCGGATGATATCAATAATGAACATGTTATTGCATTCTTCAGCCTTTCTAATGACCGTATATCCTTGTCTGATTTTGACAATAAGACAAAGTACAATCGTTTCAGCCGTCGCTTCAATAATCGTAAGCGACTGAAAAGTTATCCTGCTGCTAAGATTGGACGTTTGGCTGTAAATGTGTCAATGAAGGGACATAGTATTGGTACCTATTTGTTGAAGTTTATCAAGACATATTTTACATCAGATAACAAGACTGGTTGCCGTTTCATTACGGTTGATGCGTATGCAGCAGCCATTCCTTTTTATCTTAATAATGGTTTTGTTCCACTCAATGATGAGGATATTGATGAACCTACTCGTCTGTTATATTTTGACCTTAACGACTTGGATGAAGATTGAAGAAACTAAAATGAAACTTCCATTACACTATAAGTGTCACTTTACGCATCGTAAACATCATGTTTTCCGAGTGTAAAGTGGCACTTTTTTTGAGTTATGGGAGGGTGGTGCGGCTTCATTATCAAAACGGGTATGTGGGTGGTTTTCTGAGAATATCTTTCCGTATTGTAGCCATGAGAAATAAAATGTATGATGTTTCTTGGTCATTTAGCGTAAAAACTTTAATTTTGTGCAAAAATATAAGGAATGTTAGAAGAACTATATAAATCAATCAAGGGTAAAACACCAGACAAGGTGGAGAAACTTCCCGGAGCTGGAAGTAATCGTCAGTATTACAGGGTAGGGGAGTATATCGGAGTCATCGGTACAAGTGCCGAGGAGAATAAGTCGTTCTGCGAACTCAGTCGCCTGTTCTCTGAGACTCATCTTCCTGTGCCAAGGGTATTGGCACATACGGATGACTACATGGCTTATTTGGAGGAAGACCTTGGTGATGTTTCTCTCTTCGATGCCATTAAGGCAGGAAGGGAGAAAGGTGGTCAGTACGACGAGTGCGAGAAGGCTCTGTTGCGTAAGACAATAGCTTTGCTCCCACGCATACAGTTTGAGGGAGGCAGACAGGAGGTGTTTGACAACTGTTATCCTCAGAAGGAGATGGACAGGGTGAGCGTGATGTTTGACCTCAACTATTTCAAGTACTGTTTTCTTAAACTGAAGGGTGTTGAGTTCAACGAATTCAAGCTTCAGGATGACCTCGAACGCTTTGCCGATGATATTGCAGGCAACGGACAGAGTACCATGACATTCCTGTATCGCGACTTTCAGGCACGCAACGTGATGCTGAAGGACAGCGAACCTTACCTTATCGACTTTCAGGGAGGACGCAAAGGACCTATATACTATGACGTGGCAAGTTTCCTATGGCAGGCATCAGCACGTTATCCTGACTACTTGCGTGCGGAATTGATAGAAGTGTATCTTGATGCACTCCAACCATATTGCAAGATGACAAAGGAAGAGTTCATGCCAAGTCTTCGTCGCTTCGTGCTCTTCCGTCTTCTTCAGGTTCTTGGAGCATACGGCTATCGTGGGTTGTGGGAGAAGAAGGAGCATTTCATCAAGAGCATACCGCCAGCACTTGCTAATCTCAAGGTGGAACTTGCAAATGGCTCATGCGATTCCTATCCTTATCTCAAGCAGGTTCTTGAGGAACTCGTGAAGGATGTGAAGGAAGAGAGCAAGACGGACAATAAGGTGGCAGAGTATCTTGCCAATGATGCTTCGTACCTCAAGGAGGCAACACGTCCGCTTGTGGTACGTGTATATTCCTTCTCATTCAAGCGTGGTATTCCTAAGGATGATACACCTAATGGAGGAGGTTATGTGTTTGACTGTCGTAGTACGCATAACCCAGGACGATATAATGAGTATAAGCAACTCACTGGACTTGACCAGCCAGTCATTGACTTCCTTGAGCAAGACGGCGAGATACTCACGTTCCTTGAGTCGGCATACAAGCTTGTAGATTTCCACACAAAGCGTTTCATGGAGCGAGGCTTCACAGATCTTATGATTAGCTGTGGTTGCACGGGTGGTCGTCATCGTTCTGTCTATTCTGCCCAGCATATTGCGGAGCATCTTAATGCCAAGTACGGCGTAGAGGTTCGTATATGTCACAGGGAACAGGGAATAGAGACGGTATTGCCAGCTAAACCTATTAACAATTAACAGGCGACGAGGCTTGACCATAATATATAATTTCTGAATTTCTAATCTTGAATATATACATTGTTTTATGACACTAAGAGTAGCAATTAAGTATCTTGCAATCGCCATGCTTGTGGAGTGCATTGTTATGATGCTCAAGCATCCGATAATAATTGCACAGCCAATGATAGTTGGTACGTTCGGTATAAAAACATTCGACGTCGTTATGGATGTGTATAATATTTATTTTACGATAATACAAGCTATTATATATCTTGCATTCTGCTATCATATACATCTGTTGGATATTCAATATACCGATGCATTCTTTGGCAGGTTCTTCAGGATAGAGATGGCTTTGACGATATTGAATCTTCTGTTGTCTTTGCCTTTCTTCGGCTTCAACAAGGCGATGCACGCATATCTTGCAAAGGCTGTAATAGAAGTATTGTTTACAGTCAACTGTGTGTATGCAGGAATTGGTATCTTCAAATATTTCAGGACACAGGCGATGAACAAGGTTCGTATCTCCTATTTCATCTGGGCTGGACGTCACATGATTTATTTTGGTATCCTTGCTCATGACATTTGGTCATTATTTACTGTTGGACGTCTTGATGATTCAAATGGTATGCTGATTCTTTATTGGGCTCTTCTCATGCCTATTCTTCTTGTGAGCAGGTTATTCCTTGTCAAGGGATGTAAGGAACTTGCTGATGCATTGCCTTCGGAGATTAAGGCACCTGATACGGATGAAGATGAGTAAATGATAGTTCTTAGGTCTCATGCGGTAGAATAACACAAGCGGGTGGCAATGTTGCCACCCGCTTGTGTTTTGCTTGTATATAAGAGTAAAAAAGTGAAGAGTGAAAAATATATTTTACTCTGTTCGCTAAAACACAGAGAACTCAGAGGATACAGAGAACACAGAGTCCCCTGAGAGGGTTATTTTTTGTAAACACGAATTACAACGAATTTGCCATAAATTGTCATGAATTTTAACACTAAACTATAGTTAGGCGTAGCCAATTATCATTAATTATGATTTCGACATCGAAATCTATTTGTGATAATTAAATCGTTAAAAAAATATTCATGATTATTCGTGGTCAATTACATGATAATTCGTGCAAAAGAATGTTTTGAACAACTCTGTGCCCTCTGTGTTTCAAAGATATACGCTTGTAATCTTGCACAAAGCTTTTACAGTTCGCTTAATATGCATATTGGCGAACATGATTTGTCTTGTGGTGAATCTTTTCCTTCAACTTACGGAGGAAGATACTGATGCGAATCTTAAGGTTCTTTGGTATTCGCTTGTAAGCATCGTCTTCCGTTCCTTGGAATGGACCTGAACCTTCGACCTTGAGGGTACAGACGGCAGAGGCGAACTTGCCTGCCTCCTTTGGTGAGTAACCCTGTACACGCTTGAATACGTAGCTCATGACGTATGTGTCACCACATCCTGTGGCATCGCATACGTTGATTGGGTCGTAGGCTGGTATGTCGTAGAAGGTGTTGTCGGCATAGATGATAGATCCGTAACTGCCAAGGGTGAGGAGTACTTCCTTCACTCCCCATTCGTTGAGACGTTGGCATGCCTCATGAAAGTCCTTGATGCCTGTGAGTACCTCTATCTCATACTCGTTAACCTTGAGGATGTCGATGTACTTGAGCGCCTCTCTTTTGTCCTTCCAGTCGCATGGATAGACTTTCTCGTCGCGTACCTCACGCAGGTATCCCTGGGCATCTACCACGAGCGTACCTCTCTCGGAGAGGTACTTGATTACGTCCACGGAGAAATCGTCGGCAAGGAGACTGCCGAGCACGATATACTTTGCCCTTACGTCCTTGACTGAATCGATGGTGAATGGGTCAGCCTTAGCACGTACGTTCTGCTTGCGGTTGTTCTGGTTCTCGCCGTATATATTCTCGAAATATACGCTCTTGCGGCTTGGCACTACGTCCACGTCTATTCCGAGTGCGCGTATGTCGTCCACAGCCTTCATCTCACTTTCGGCAAGTGAGGCAATGAGCTTGAATGTTGGTTTGTAACTGTCCCTTGTTGAGTTGAGCAGATGGCTTATGCCATGTGCAAAGTAGTAAGTCGTTCCTCCCGGCTGATATACTTCTGTACTTGGTGTTACAATCTTGTCGAGTGTTATGTGTCCTATGCAACAAATGTCAAAATCCATACTTAGAATTGAAATAGTTTTATGCAGGTTCTATAAATTATTTATTAGTAGAACATGCCTTTAGTAGTTCTTCCCGATTGTACTTTTTGTGCAAAGATATGGAAAAAAAATAAATCCACATTATTAACTTCACAACTTATGGTGCTGTTAAGCAATAATGTGGATATATAGGACAATTATTTCTTTATTTTGTTGCACACAATGCGAATAACTGAGAATGAGAACTTAGGCATTTCGTATGTGAACGTGTCGCCTATCTCAATATTCTTTGTTTCCGGCTTGGCTACATTCCTGTCGTTATGATTGCCACTTATGACGCTTACCTTGGCTGTCTTGTTATAACCTGTAAGTGAGCCGAGATTAACGGTAAGACTGTTTGTCATCGGTACGGCATTAACAAGTTTGATGATGATGTCGCTAGTCTCCTTGTCCTTCACTACGGATGACTTCACACGCTTGTTGAAGTCCTCCTGAAGTCTCCATGCGTCACGTCCTTCGAGGCTGATGTTGAGCGAGGATGTCACATATTCGTCTCCAGTATTCTGTCCACACATTGCCTGAACGTAGTAGTTAGGCGTTGGCTTGACCTCGGTATTGTTGAAATATATGAGGTCAGGATTCCATTGTGTGTGTCCTTCCTTGGCAAGGAGAGGCGCATAACTTGACATCACGACCACATCGGCATTACGCTCAACATTTGTGATGTGGATGGCTTCTGCGAGAGCGTTCTCAAGGTGGTTGCCCCTGCTTGCCCATTCGCCGAGATAGACCTTAGTGCCTGTGCGTGAGTACTTGTCGTAGAAATCCTGATGGTTGAGGAACCATCCGATAGAGTTGTAGTAATGCTCATCCACTACCTCTATGTTCCTATCCTTGGCTTCCTTCCATCCGTATTCGTAGTCGCTTCCTTCCCAGAAAGGTCCGACAGTTCCTACCACGGTAATCTCAGGATGTGCCTTCTTGATACCTTCGATAAGGAAACGATAACGCTCAAGGAACACGTCGCTGATAAGGTCTTCGTTGCCTATTCCGAGGTATTTCATGCCGAAAGGCTTTGGATGACCAGCCTTGGCACGCATCTGTGCCAGTTTGCTTGTCTTTGCATCACCATTAGCCCACTCTATGAGGTCAAGCAACTCCTGAAGGTAAGACTCCATGGTGAGTGGCTTACCCATGTATGTGTAAGGTGAAGGCTTGCCTTTGAGGTCTTTCTCAAAAGGTATTCCTCCCTGCTGACCATTGCCTCCACGATGTGAGTTCTGGCAAGGTACGCCAGCTGCAAGTACAGGCAAGGCTGTTGCACCTATGTCCTCGCAGTACTGGAAATACTCGTAGAATCCTAAGCCTCGTGTCTGGTGGTAGTTCCAGATGTTTGAGTCATACTGTCTTTCCCAAAGGTTGCCAATGGTTGCCTGCCAGTGGTAGATATTGTTGATACCCTGTCCGTGTGAGGCGCATCCTCCAGGGAAACGTATGAACTGAGGCTTCAGGTCGGCAAGTGTCTGTGCAAGGTCGGCACGCAAACCGTTCTTGCGGTTCTTGAATGTCTTCTGTGGGAAGAGCGATACGAAGTCGATGTTCAGCCATCCCGTCTGAAGTGGTTCGATGGCAAGCTGTGCATCCTTGACGGTCTCCGATGCTGTAAGCACGGCAGTCAATGGTCGCCATTCCTTCGTTGCGCTTATTGTTGTTGATGCTATAGTCTTGTCCTTGCTAATGAGGCTTACCCTCAGTTTTCCTGCGCCCTTTGCAAAGATGGTGAGGTTGTACTTGTCCTTGGCACGTAAGGCGATGCCGTCCCAACCTTCGTTGATGAGTCGTGCGCCCACCTCTGTAGTCTTCAGTACCGAATAGTGTGGATTGTTCTTGTGGATTGGAGCCTTGTCCTCAATCGTCCACTCCGTTCCCTTGCCATCGATTCGCCATGAAGTCTTGGCATTCCATTCGCCACGGTCAAGCTTGTTGTACTCGAAGTCGCGGTTCTGGATAAGCTCTGCATACATACCTCCATCGGCAGAGTAGTTGATGTCCTCAAAGAAGATACCGAACAACTCTGGTGATATTGCCTTTCTGTCATCCATATTGACATTGAGGCTTGTGGTCACCTTACCCTTGTAGTCGTTGAGGCTTCGTAGTGTAAGTTGTTCACCTTCCCATTGTCCACGCAGTTTGGCTGCCTGAAGCTTGGCTGTGAGGTCTTCCACAATCTTGTATGGCACCTTTATTATGTTGTCACGTGAGGCAGCCTCCAGTTCAGCCTTCTTTTTGTCGAAGTCAGCTTGTGAGAGGTAAGGATAGTCCTGTGGCTTCCACAGATAGAGGTCAGCCGACTCAGTCGTGGCATACTGTGAAAACTTAGGATTAGGGATGAACTCTGCACGGAACATGCCGTTCTCGTAGCGTAGTACAGGAGTGTGCATCTTCTTCTCTGCTCCCCATGTGCCGTAGTCGCTCTTGAACAGATTCTGGTTGCCCACGGCAATCCAGTTCTTGCGGTCAACGGAATATTCTATCCTCAGTCCTTCTGCAGGATTCGGACAGTATGCCTTTATGAATACAGAGTCAGGATGATTTGCCCATGCCGATGTGGATGTGGCAAAGATAATGGTAGTAAGTATTTTTCTCATTATTATGTTCAATTTTTGGGTTCTACAAAAAAGAGTGTGGGTGATGATTTTTCTCTACCACGAACCTTTAGCTCGGCGTAGCCAATTACACGAATGAACACGAACTTTCAAATCCTCTTGTTTCATTACACTAAGACAACATGTGTTGTCAACGAATAA
>JAFYAT010000087.1 GCA_017540585.1 Bacteroidaceae bacterium
GAATCTGCCTGCTGGGGACTGAGCGTAAGGAACGTATCCACAGGCTCTGTGCCTATGACGCTATCAGACATGGCAATAGCCTTGTCCGCCAAAGAGTCAAGCGCAACTTCATCGCCCTGCACTTCATCCGAAGAACAGGAAGCAAACATCAGCATAATGCCTATAAAGGCGAATACAAAAGATAACCTACAAGACAACATATTACTCACAAATCAGGCCCACCCAACCCCTCAACTTAGCGAAGCGATCTCACTGACCGCAGGGAAGTAACGGGGCGTCCTGCCGGAACAAAGGGCGAGGCAGAATGTTAATTATTTATTTACTCTCCCCAACGCTATTCATTAGTCACCCTCCCAATAGAGGGGGAGGGCTGGGGTGAGGGTCCGTTATTTCTTAATTAAGGACATCTCACACTTCTCGCAGTCGAAGTCAAGCTGGAACTCCTGACCACTGGCAAGTCGTATGGACAAGACCTCATCACGGGCAGATGCCCCCACAGTCTTGGTACATATACCGAGTGAACGGCGTATGCAATGTTTGCAGAACATGACAGGTACGCCGTCAGGATGAGTAATCTCAAATGCTCGCTGAGTAACATTAACACCATGCTCACGATAGAAAGCCTCTGCCTTGCTGTTTGCCACATTGGCAAGATAATTGCTTGGGAGCACACGACTTGCATCAACTGTTGATTTACGTCTCTCGGCTGTGCTATCCTTCCTTGCCCTTGCATCATACGCTTCCTTGCGCATGGCAAACAGTTGCGAAGTAAGTGTTCTACGCCATTCGGCAAGCAGAGACGAAGGTATGAACCAGTTCTTCTTGTACCTTATTTCTATATTTGCAGGCGAGAAAGGTGTCTCACCCAGTTTACTCAACTGACGAATAACATTCTCGGACTGATGACTACGTGCAAGTTCCTTGGCACACTCCACCTCGATATGTGACTCAAAACCGTCATCATCCGCTATGGATAAGGCGAAGCCACTCTCCGTGTCATCTATACTTATAGTAACAGGAATACGTCTATCAGCAGATGGTTTACTCAGCAGTTGCTCGAACTTCTGGTCTTGATTGCGGTAAACTGCCATTCCCTTCTTCATACCTTCTGGCATTTCAAAAGGATAGAGGGCATTACCCTCTGCACGGTTGATACGGCAACCAGATATGTTGTTACGTTCATCAAGGATGCACACGCCGTCACCATTGTTCACCTTTTTGGTAGTTGCGACAATAAAATGATTTGTGTAAACATCCTTTACCTTACCAAGATACTCGCCAATGGACTTGTGCTGGAACAGTATGGAGCGGAAGAAACTCTTCTGCCAGTCAGGCTCAAAGGAAAGATTTACCTTACCAGAAGAGGCGCGTACATACTCGTCAGGGCGACGTGCAACAATCTCGTCAAGGTGGCGTGAATAGTCTGCCACCACATTCTTGACATAATCCATATCCTTGAGTCGTCCCTCAATCTTGAAAGATGTAGCACCAGCATCCATCAGTCGTTCAAGGTTCTTAATCTGACAGTTGTCCTTGATTGACAGCAGACGTTGATTGTGTACAAGCACCTTGCCTTCATCATGACTACCCTTGCGACGTGAGATGAGGTCATACTCCATGCGGCACAACTGTGCACACTCTCCCCTATTGGCACTACGACCAAAGATAGCCTCGCTCGCATAACATTGGCCTGAGTAGCTTACACACATGGCTCCATGTACAAAGACCTCAAGAGCCACGTCAGGACACGCCTCATGGATGGCAGCTATCTGGCTTGGGGTAAGCTCCCTTGCAAGTACCACCTGTTCGTAACCGAGGTCAGAAAGGAAGCGTACCTTATCGGCAGTACGGTTGTCCATCTGCGTACTTGCATGAAGACGTATAGGAGGAAGATTCATCTTGAGCAGTCCGAAGTCCTGCACGATAAGGGCATCCACACCAGCATGGTAGAGTTCCCATATCATAGCCTCAACATCCTTTATCTCCTCCTCATATATAATAGTATTGACGGTCACGTACACCTTTGCACCAAAGATGTGAGCGTAATCCACCAATCGCCGTATGTCGTCAATATCGTTCTTTGCTCCTGCACGTGCGCCAAACTCGCTTGCACCAATATAGACAGCATCGGCACCGTGACGTATCGCCTCGATGCCTATGTCTGCATTCTTTGCAGGGGCAAGTAACTCAATCTGCTTCATTTGCCTTTTTTCTTTTTAATAACGAAAATTTAGAAAATTAAAGAAAATTATTATTCCTGCTTATATCGGTGCCGCAAAGCGGCCAATTAGAACTTAGCGAAGCGGTCTCACTGACCAACGGGAAGTAAAAACATGGGGAAAACCAAAGAAAACAAAAGAAAACAATTTTTAATTAACAATTAATAATTAACATGCAAGCTTTGAGTTCTCAGTGTCCTCTGTGTTTCAAAAATAAAAAATTTTCTTTAATTTTAACTTCGGTGAGAAAAGTTCTAAATTTTCGCCCCCCCCAAAAACGTTCAGGAATTTCTCCGGAGGCCGCCCCCTTTGGGGGATGGGGGGCTTTACTCTATCTCGTTAATATTAAACGGAGTCTCCTGATATACGTAGTAGTTGAGCCAGTTGGTGTAAAGAAGGTTTGCGGCAGCACGCCAGCGAACTACAGGATATTGACTTGGGTCGTCATTCCTATAATAGTTCTTAGGTATCTCTATATCCAAGCCCTTTGCCACGTCACGCTTGTACTCACCATCGAGGGTGAGAGGCGAATACTCCAAGTGGCAAGTGATGAATATCTCCCTACCACTTCGCGCACTTACTATCGTGACGCCTGCATCCTCGCTGTCGGCTATTATGTCGAGACCTTCCACAGCCTCAATGTCCTCACGCCTCACCTCACAATGGCGACTGTGAGGAGCAAAGAACTCGTCATCAAAACCACGGAATATAGGCAACTCAGGTGCAAGCATACGATGGCTGAACACACCAAATATCTTGCTGTCCGTATTGTACTTAGGTATTCCGTAGAAATGGTAGAGTGCAGCAAAGGCAGCCCAGCATACATAGATGGTACTCGTCACGTTGTGGTGCGCCCAGTTGAACACGTCCTGAAGCTCGTCCCAGTACGTCACCTCCTCATAATCCATAAATTCGAGAGGTGCGCCAGTCACGATAAGACCGTCGTACTTCTCCTTCTTCATATCCTCAAAGTTGCGGTAGAACATCTTCATGTGTTCTATCGGCGTATTTTTGGATGTATGCGACTTAATCTTCATGAAGTCAATCTGCACCTGAAGGGCAGAGTTGGAAAGAATACGCACAAAATCCGTCTCTGTAGTTATCTTGATAGGCATAAGATTGAGAATAGCAAGTCGAAGCGGACGAATCTGCTGACTGTCTGCTCTCTTATAACCCATTGTGAATATGTTCTCCTGCTTAAGCAATTCTACCGCAGGAAGCTGATCTGGCAATATTAATGGCATCCTAAACTCGATTTTAGAATGCGAAGTTACGGCTTTTTCAGGTATTATCAATAATTAACCTTGTTTTTCTCCAATATTTAGAAAAATATTCTATATCTTTGCCGCACAAATAAATAAAACAATTAACTCAATATGAAAAAAGTCATTCGTAATGTATTCGTAGCACTTGCACTCCTCGGTTCGGGTGCAGGTCTTACATCATGTGATTCAGAGACTCTTCAGGTTCTCCTTCCTGCCATCATTCAGATGCTCATGGGTGGACAGACTCAAACATACTCTGGTACTGCCGAGGTGGAAGGACTTCTTGTTGACAAAACAAGTAGCACAGGATACAGCCAGATGCCAGGAGCAACAAAGAAAACCGTTACAGCATCTGCAACCGTACAAGTTTCACAGAACACGGCTACCATCACTCTCACACAGGTTGAGATTGGCGGTCGCACACTCACAAACCTTCAGGTAGCAGGTGTACCTATCGAAAACGGAGTTCTCGAAGGTGGTTACCAGTGGGCTTACACTTGTGAGAGACAATACGGAACAGATGCTGTAGAGCAGATTAGCGTTACAGATGAAAATCAGGCAACTTATCATTATGACCTCCTCAGCGGTTCTATCCAAGCTGCTTCTGACAACTCAGCCATCCTTACATTCAATGCTTGCGTATATATGGGTGATGAGGTTTATAACATCACATACAAAGGACAACTCGTACAGCAGTAATCCTACATCTACAGAATAAATAAAGGGAAGACAGAGTCACATCCGTCTTCCCTTTATTGTATTTATAAACTATATCTTTTCGTTTGCTAAACACCATACTTACGATGTACAAATAGCATACTTTCCACATTTAAGCATCATGGAACTGGAGTCCACTTGCATCCTGTGGACGTTCGATTCCTGGATATTCACAACAGAACTCGTTCTTGAGACGCTGAACATAGCGACGTGACTCCCACTTTGCCATAGGAAGGTCGTGGAGAAGATAGTTGCCACATGTGGCAGGTGTAGTACCAGGTACCTCTGCATCATAATCCACAACATACTGGAAAGCACGAATCATGAGCTGGCGCACCTCCTCTGGGGCATATTCGCCCTTGATGATAAGGTAATTGCCAGTAAGGCATCCCATAGGTCCCCAGTAGATGATGCGGTCTTTCCACTCCTCATCATTACGGAGGTATGTAGCCACGATATGTTCGATGGTATGGATGGCAGATGGTGCCAACGCAGGCTCCTGATTAGGAGCTGTCATACGAATATCGTATGTGGTGATGCAAGAATCGCCACAATTATCCTTGCGGGAGATGTATATCCCCGGCTTTAAGTTGGTATGATCTACCTGAAATGAAGGAATTAAGTCCATAATATTAAGAGCCCCCTAACCCCCAAAGGGGGCAGCCATCCGGATAAAAGCCTTAACCCACAACTTTATGAAGTGGTCTCACATACCGTAGAGAATTGCTGAAATCCGTCCTGACTGACGAAGGCTTGATTGTTATTTGTTAATATTTATTGTTTACGAATAATTTACCACCCATGTTCCGGATGGCTGCCCCCTTTGGGGGTTAGGGGGCCTCCCTAAAAGTCTATTGTATATTGATAACTCATGCCGAAGCCGAACTTTTCAAAGTCACGCTCGTAGGCAAAAATGTTCCAATGCTTAAAAAGACACACGGCGAGACCAAGATTCACACCCTGAGTATCATAGTCAGCCGAAAGCATCATCTTGTCCCAAAAGGCTGGCGTGAAAGCTATTCCACCAAACACACCATCATACGCTTTCTGGTCGCCAAATCGGTCGGCAAATGACTTAAAATAACCTGCTGAGATGCCAAGGTCACCAATATTACCTAATGTGACATGCTCTGTGGCAACACCATAAACACATGAATAATAGCTACCACCATTGTCACTCCAAGGGTCATTAGTGCCGAGCACCACCTGAGGAATCCTTTTATCCTTCACCCAAAAGAGAGGACGAAGACGAATAGTATAAGAACGGTCCTGAAAATGGAAACCATAATCGCCATATTCCACCTTACCCACTACGATTGTACCATTCTCGTCAACGTATGGCGGAAGAAGGGTCTGTGTCCTACCCTTTGCAAGAGTCTCACGAAACGTCAACTCTGCCCAAGGAACAGGAGTAAGAGTGATGTAATACATGCCTGTGTTATACTTGTGGTAGCCATCAAGATAACTCTTTGGCAGGAACGTAGCACCTCCCACAAATGTACCCGAAGGCTTCATATCTGCCGTAGGAATGTTGATGAGTCCTTCTGTTCCCATCACCATCTGAGCACGTACCCCAACCGTTGCACTCATGACCATTAAGAATATGAATATTATCTTCTTCATAATTACGCTATCTCATTTATGCAAGCAAAGGTAAAAACATTTTTTCACACTCACGACATGTTTGTTGATTTTTTTGTATCATTATGTCAATCCGTCACCTCATCATAATGCTTCGCTAACCCTTCGGTA
>JAFYAT010000088.1 GCA_017540585.1 Bacteroidaceae bacterium
CTACCAACTGAGCTATGGCACCTTCTTACTTTTTGTACGTTTGCTACTCCCTTTCGGTTTAGCGAGTGCAAAGGTAAGTCATTTTTTTTGTTTGACCAAACTTTTTGAAAGAAAAATATTCCGTTTGCTTGAAAAACGCCTTGTATAAAGGAGTTAATGTGTAATTGTGGACAGAATACACCCGTCGAAATTCGCCATCCAAGCCGTGTTCGCTCTAATTGGAAGGCTTGGCTTCTAAAAAAGGAAGCCATAGAGAAAATCTCTATAGCTTCCGTTATATCTAATCCCCCACTCAACGAATGAGTAATTTGTTCCCCTCCCTGTAGGCGAATGAGGGCGCAGAAGAGAGACTAAATGTCTCTCTGTCCCGAAATGAGGGGAGAACAGTGCCCTGTTCGACGGAGGTCAAAAGGGTTAGGGTTGGTCTTCTTTTTTAATTATTGAAATAATACAAGAATGTAGCTACGCCCTCGAGTGCAGGCTTCTTCTGATCCTGAATCTCAATCTTGAACTTGATTTCTGCCTTGCAAGTTCCACGGAGATTTACGATTGACTGGAGCATTGTAGTCATACGGATGCTCTGTCCTTCGAGTACTGGCTGACCGAATCTCATCTTGTCCATACCGTAGTTGACAAGCATCTTGACATTGTTCACTTCAATGATTTCTGACCAGAGGTGTGGGAGAAGAGAGAGAGTGAGGTAGCCGTGAGCGATAGTTGACTTATATGGGCTCTCTACCTTAGCACGCTCCACATCTACGTGAATCCACTGGTGGTCGAGTGTAGCATCAGCAAAAAGGTTGATTCTTTCCTGTGGAATAGATACCCACTCTGATGTACCGAGTTCCTTACCTTCGTATGAAGCGAACTCATCGTATGAGTTAATTATAAGTTTAGCCATATTTATTATGTGTTAAAATTTTGCACAAAGGTAAATAATTTTGAGCAAACAAATCTATTATTGACTAAATTATTTACACAAATTTTCCTTTTTTTGCGCAAAAAGCCTCGAGTGTGCATCATTATAAATGAGTTAAAAGTTAAAAATGAAAAGTTAAAAGTTGAGTTGAGGAGTTTGAAGCTCCTTATTAAATAATGTGAAATACGAGTAATCCCAAATTTTTAACTTTTAATTTTTAACTTTTAACTCTTGTATTATGAAGAATGAATAATGCAAGCTTACACGCCAGAGAAACTGCTGAAGCCACCATCAACTGGGATGATGCTACCAGTGACAAAGCTTGCTTCATCACTTGCAAGGAAACGAACAATACCATTCAACTCGCTGATATCGCCGAAGCGTCCCATTGGAGTCTTGTTGAGCACCTTGTGGCTACGCTCTGTGAGAGAGCCGTCGTCGTTGAGGAGAGCCTTGCGGTTCTGTTCACCGATAAAGAAACCTGGGGCAATGGCATTTACGCGAATCTTGTCGCCATACTTGCGAGCGAAGTCCTGTGCAAGCCACTTGGTGAGTGCATTTACTCCCTCCTTGGCAATAGAGTAACCCATCACACGACTGAGGGCATCGTATGCAGCCATCGAACTTACGTTGATGATGCTACCGCTCTTCTGTTCTGCCATAATCTTTCCAAAAGTGAGGCAAGGATAGATTGTGCCCCATAGGTTGAGGTCGATAACCTTGTGGAGTGCCTCGATGTCAGACTCATACACGTGCATGTCGTCCATGATGTTTGCACCAGCCACGTTACCACCGGCTGCATTCACGAGAATATCAACTCGTCCAAACTGTTCCTTAACCTTGGCTGTGAGTGCTTCAATCTCAGAGTGATTGAGTACGTTGCACACAAATCCTGTTACGGTAGTGTCATTTGCCTTTGCCACAGGAGTGAGCTTGGCAAGTGCCTTATCTACAGTCTCCTGACGTGAACCTACTACTATTACTGTTGCACTTGCCTGAAGCAGGCCTTCGCTTACGTTGCTGCCGAGTACACCAGTTCCACCTGTTACTACGGCTATCTTACCTTTTAAAGAAACCATATTTTGATTATTATGTTATTATCTTGTTTATGCGCCAAAGGCGCCAATTAGAAAAACAAAAGAAAACATGGGAAAACAAAAGAAAACAACTATTCTTTATTTCCCATCAGAAAACACCTATGCTATTATCCGTTGGGTCAAAGTAATATTTCTCACATTCATCCATAACAGGAAGAAAGTTGTAGAGAATACCTATTCTTACATTTGCTGCACGCATATACGCCCATAATTGTAAGCGTTCGTGCACCCATATCTTATCAATAGCTTTGCATTCAACAAACACATTGTCCTTACAAAAGAAATCCACTCTCATTTTTGTGTTTAGTTCTTCTCCTCTGAAATGAGGGTGAAACCAGTATTCCTTAATTGCAGGAATATGCGCCTGCTTGAAAGCTATATCCAATGACTCTTGATATACGTATTCCGTCAGCTCTGGTCCTTGCTCATTGTGTACTGCCTGACAACACCCCACGATGTCATAGACATACTTGCGCAATTTCTCTGCAAGCTCAGGGCCAATCTGTTTCCTTGCGTATAAGTTCATAAGAATAATCTGTTTTCTTTTGTTTTCATATGTTTTCTTTTGTTTTTCTCATTGGCCGCTTTGCGGCACACGCCAATCAATCGAAGAAGCCTGGTTGATGATAAGGCTTACCAAGCTCTCTGTCAACCGTGGCGATGATACCCTGTACCTGTCCGAGGGCGAACATACGTCCGAGGAATGAGTAACCAGCATTATATCCACGAGCCTCATCGCCAAGCATAGTCATACCGTGGTCAACACGCATAGGGAGAAGCTGTGTCTCAGGGTTACGTGTTGCCTGACGGTTCATCTCCTCCTGCTCAAAGATACGAGTAAGCTCTATGAGGTCGGCACGTCCTCCAAGATGACTTGCTTCCGTGAAGTCTCCATTAGGGAAGATGTGACATGAACGGAGATGTACGAAGTGAGTGCGGGAATGATACTTCTTTGCAAGCTCAGTTATGTTGTTGTGACCACCAGCAGAGAGTGAACCTGCACAGAATGTGAGACCATTATGTATGTTAGGCACAGCATCGAGGAACTTCTGAATGTCCTCGTCACAGTTCACGATACGTGGAAGACCGAGGATTGGGAATGGTGGGTCATCTGGATGTACACACATGTCGATGTCGTACTCGTCGCAGATAGGCATGATTGCCTCCAGCCATGTCTTCATGTTGTTTTGGAGTGTCTCCTTTGTCACTCCGTCATAGAGAGCAAGAAGCTCACGGAACATCTCAACAGGTTTCTCGTCACCTTCCTTGAAGTTGCCACTCACAAAGCCTTGAGTCTTGATGACAATTGTGTCAACGAGGTCATGGTCATACTTAGCGGTAGCTTTTGCCTTTATCTCTGCAACCTCAGCAAGGATGTCACGCTGCCACTCCTTGTGAGCCTTTTGGAACTCTGCCCATTCCTCTTCTGCACCCTTGCGCTTGAGAATATGGATGTCGAAGTATGCAAACTCAGCCCAGTTGAAGTATAAGTTTGAAGAGCCGTTTGGATTCTTGTGAAGGAGGTCTGTACGTGCCCAGTCGAGTACTGGCATGAAATTGTAGCAAACACAATGGATGCCCTCCTCACCAAGGTTCCTCAATGACTCCTTATAGACCTCAATCTGATGGTCACGATCTTTACCGCCATACTTGATGGCTTCTGTCACGGGAAGTGACTCGACTACGCTCCATCGCATACCGTAACTCTCGATACACTCTCTAAGGTCACGAATCTTCTCACGTGTCCACACCTCGCCGAGGGGAACATCATGAAGGGCTGTGACTATACCCTCTACACCAATCTGTTTCAGCATTTCAAGAGTGATATTGTCTTTCTTGCCAAACCAGCGCCATGTTTTTTCCATTCTTTATATTGTTTTTTGTTTAATATCTTTGTTTTGCGCTAAGGTGCCAATTAGAAAAACAGGCAAGAACTTTTCTCACTGACCAGCGGGAAGTAAACAGAACAAAAACAAGAAAAAACATATTAATTAACAATTAATAATTAACATGCCTTTGTTCCGGATGGCGTTCCTCCCCAACGGGGAGGTTAGGAGGGGGCCTCTCTTGTCTGTTTCTCTTATCGTACCTATTCCTATGATGCAAAGATACATCATTTTTGAGAACCTTAGTGTCAATAAATGTTTCAATTTTGTTCGTATGTGTATCATTTTTTAGTATCTGAGTGTAAAAACCTTTAAAAGAATGTGTTGTGAGAAAGAAAAAACTCGTACCTTTGCAACGTTTTTGCGAAGCCGCTGTCTGGAAATAGAGTAGCCAGAGAATGCTTCGTTAATATTTACATAAAATTATTTAATAAAATTTATGGCTAAAGTAGATTTGATGAAGATTGCTGAGGAAGCTTTCGCTACAGGCAAGCAGCACCCAGCATTCAAGGCAGGTGACACTATCACAGTTGCTTACAAGATTATCGAGGGTTCAAAGGAGCGTATCCAGCTCTACCGTGGTGTTGTTATCAAGATCTCAGGTGAGGGTACTAAGAAGCGTTTCACTGTTCGCAAGATGTCTGGTACAGTAGGTGTTGAGCGTATTTTCCCACTCGAGTCACCTAACATCGATAGCATCGAGGTGAACAAGATTGGTAAGGTACGTCGTGCTAAGCTTTACTACCTCCGTAACCTTACAGGTAAGAAGGCTCGTATCAAGGAGAAGCTTTCTCGCAAGGAGGACTAATCCATTCACTTCGATACACATTGAAGAAAAGACAAGAGGACATATCCCAATGGGAATGTCCTCTTTTTGTTTTGTTAACCTCTGACCCTCTTTTACGGATTTCGCCAAATACACAAAATCCGTCTGAACAATGTGTTCAAACGGATTTTATGATTAAATGTGCATTTAATGAGTAATTAAAGATTAGCAATGAGTTGTCGCAATTCAGGCAATAGCGATGTCTGCATTACTCATTACCCATTACTAATTACTCATTAACATTACACAGTCATGATTTCCTTGTTCTTCTCCTCGAGCATAGATTCAATCTTCTTCACGTACTTGTCGTGAATCTTCTGAACCTTATCCTCTGCGTCCTTCTCAACGTCCTCAGCAACGCCATTCTTGACAGACTTCTTGAGCTTGTCAATAGCGTCACGACGTGCGTTACGTACGCTTACCTTAGCAGTTTCAGCCTCTTTTGAACACTGCTTTGTGAGATCCTTACGGCGCTCCTCCGTGAGAGCAGGAATACCGAGACGGATAATCTCACCATTGTTCTCAGGCATGATACCTACTGACGAGTCGATGATAGCCTTCTCAATAACCTTGAGCATAGCTTTCTCCCATGGCTTGATGGTGATGGTACGTGCATCAGGTGTATTGAGGCTTGCTACGTTGGCAAGTGGCACATTCTGTCCGTATGACTCAACGCGAATCTCATCGAGGATATGTACGTTTGCGCGTCCTGCACGGATGCGGCTGAATGCTTCCTCAAGGTGGAGTGTTGCCATCTCCATTGCCTCTTCAGCTGCGCTGATATAAACTTTTACGTCTTCCATATTTTCTTGAATGAAGAATGAAGAACGAAGAATGAAGAATGTCCATTCGGATGATGGGCATACCTCATCCTTCCCTTTATCCTTCTTGTTTTTGAGTTAATAATTCCTTTTAATTAGAAGAATAGATGTGAAAAAAGAATTCTATCTGTTAAAGAAAATTCTTCATTCTTCACTCTTCATTCTTCATTTTTACATGATTGTGCATCCTGTGCAAGGCTTCAACTGCTTGAAGAAGTCATTGCCCTTGTCATCAACGAGGATGAATGCAGGGAAGTCCTCAACCTTAATCTTCCATACAGCTTCCATTCCGAGCTCTGGGTACTCTACACACTCGATTGACTTGATGCTGCTCTGTGAGAGTACTGCGGCTACACCACCGATAGTACCGAGGTAGAATCCGCCATGCTTCTTACATGCGTCTGTAACCTGCTGTGTACGGTTACCCTTTGCAATCATCACGAGGCTTGCACCATTTGCCTGGAACTCATCAACGTATGGATCCATACGGTTAGCAGTTGTAGGTCCCATTGAACCACATGGATAACCCTCTGGAGTCTTTGCTGGACCTGCATAGAGAACTGGGTAATCCTTGAAATACTGTGGGAGTCCCTCGCCTGCATCAAGACGTGCCTTGAGCTTAGCGTGAGCAATATCGCGTGCTACGATGATTGTACCCTTGAGGTTGACACGTGTAGATACTGGGTACTTAGAGAGTTCCTTGCGTACAGCATCCATACCCTTGTCAAGGTCAATCTCGATACCCTTAGCACCTTCGCCTGGACGACGATACTCTTCTGGGATAAGCTCAGATGGGTTAGTATCCATCTTCTCAATCCAGATACCATCCTTGTTAATCTTTGCCTTGATGTTACGGTCAGCAGAGCAGCTTACGCCCATACCGATTGGACAAGATGCTCCGTGACGTGGGAGACGAATAACACGGATATCGTGTGCAAGGTATTTACCTCCGAACTGTGCTCCAAGACCAATCTTGTAAGCCTCCTTGAGAAGCTTCTGCTCAAGGTCAACATCACGGAATGCACGACCTGTCTCGTCACCTGTTGTTGGGAGGTTATCGTAATACTTGATAGAAGCAAGCTTGACTGTGAGAAGGTTCTTCTCAGCTGATGTTCCACCAATGACGAATGCGATATGATAAGGAGGACAAGCAGCAGTACCGAGGTGCTTCATCTCCTCTACGAGGAATGGAAGAAGAGTACCCTCGTTCTGGATTGTTGCCTTTGTCATTGGGTAGAAGTATGTCTTGTTGGCAGAGCCACCACCCTTAGCTACCATCACGAACTTATACTCGGCACCTTCTACAGCTTCGATGTCAATCTGTGCAGGGAGGTTACACTTAGTGTTTACTTCGTCGTACATATTGAGAGGAGCATTCTGAGAGTAGCGGAGGTTGTCCTGTGTGAATGTATTGAACACACCACGGCTAAGAGCCTCTTCATCCTCAAATCCTGTCCAAATCTGCTGTCCTTTCTCACCATGAATGATGGCAGTACCTGTATCCTGGCAGAATGGAAGAATACCCTTTGCTGCTGTGTCAGCATTACGAAGGAACTGTAGTGCAACATACTTGTCGTTCTCTGAAGCCTCTGGGTCCTTGAGAATCTTAGCAACCTGAAGGTTGTGCTCACGACGGAGTGTAAACTCAACATCGTGGAAAGCCTGCTGTGCAAGCAATGTAAGTGCTTCCTTAGAAACCTTTACGATTTCATGACCTTCAAATTCTGTTACAGTAACGCCTTCCTTAGTGAGAAGACGGTATTCTGTGTCGTCCTTTCCTACTTGGAACATAGGAGCGTACTTGAAATCTGCCATAATTGTTTAGAATTTTATATGTTTATAATGTTTAGCGCAAAGATACAATATAATTTTTATTATTGACTAATAGAAAATAAGAAAAATCAAGAAATTGTTAAAATTCACTATGCACAAAATGTGGTCACTTGTTAAAAGTATAATAAGTTAAAAACACGAAAGGAAGAATATCGCTATATTTTTGGAGAAAAAGTCAAAAAAACATACCTTTGCAGTATTGAATAATAACCAATTTAAGGAATGCTTCAAAAAACATATTGAAAACAACCTTAATTTATAAAAAACAAAACTTCTAAAGATGAAAAAATCAAATTACGAGTTTCCTTCAACTGTTGTAAGGAACGCAAATATTCGTGCAAGTATTCTTGCTGGTAGTGTAAAAAGCGTAGATTTCAACGGAAGCAATATCCCTATGCAACCAGCAAGGGAAAGAAAGACAGACTTCGACTCAATGGATTAATAGCATGAAACATTATTTATCTTTCCTATTGAGTACGCTTGCATTAGCAGCTTGTACCTCAAAAGACGAAATCCTCTTACAAGAAAATGAAAACAAGGAGCAGCCAAAGATTTCATGCAATGTAAAGGATTTCAAATACGAATTTGAAACAAGTGCCGATACAAGAACATCATTAGTATATGAATCTTCAAGCTTGGCTTTCAGTTGGTCGGATAATGACATCATCGGCATTTATCCTGACGAAGGAGAACAGATGAGATTCAAGTTAGGCAAGAGCAACGGAACATCAAAGGCACATTTTGACGGAGGTGGATGGTCTATGAGTCAAGAACACACATATCAGGCTTATTATCCATACTCCATATCTAACACAGCAAACGATGTTCCTTACTATGCCGTTCCCGTAAGTTACGAAGGACAGAAGCAAAGCGGCAACAATTCGACTGCACACCTTGGAGCATACGACTTTATGTATGCGACTTCGGAATATCCTGCAAATGACGAAATCACATTCAACTTCTCACACGCAAGTAGCGTAATGCTTGTTGATATTGACGTGTTACAATCCGGCACATATTCAAAACTGACTCTCTCAATGGACGAACCACTATTTGCCACAGAGGGTACGGTTGACATTTCAACGGGTGAAATAACTCCAATAAAATGGTCAAAGAATATGACTGTTGACCTGGATGATATCTACGTCGAGAAAGGAAATGCGTTAAAAGTGTGGCTCATGTGTCCTCCTGCCAATTTATTGGATAAGTTGATAAAAGCAACAATCACAACAAAGTCAGGTAAGGAATACTACACTTACCTTATTGGCAAGAACATGACCGCAGGTTATGGATATAAGTTTAGAGGTTCCATATCTGAAGGAACGCCTGTTATTATCATCGGTATTAGCACTTACTTTGAGAATACAGGAGTACGACTTGTCGTTTCAAATGGTTCTACCACTCGTGCAAGAGTTGTTATGCGAACAGATGAATCCGAACATCCTTTCACATACTTTGGAACACAAGCGCCTACGTATGGTGAAGAAACAGCAGACGATAAGTACACATTCATGTATGTACCTAAGGATGCGAAAAAGGTAACTTGCTATTTTGACGACAAGAAAAACAGAAACTTTGACTTCGGTCTCAACTTGTTTACAGAATCATCCATACGACTTTATGATACAGGATGGCTTAGCTACGTTCCATCATATTCTTTGGATTTGACAAAGTTCAGACAAGGTGACAAGGACTTGTGGTTCCTCGTGTCATACAGAACAAACGATGGACGTCGTATTGCTGAACAGGTTCAGGAAGCTGGAGATCCATACGAGTTCTGTGGATTACGAATCGTTTATTCTTACTAAAACAAAAATGGGAGGGCGGAAAAGGCTCTCCCATTTTGTTTCTCACTTTATCAATTTACTTGCAAAGAAGGCGGCATGACCATTACGTTTATCTTCCGGTGGCAATTGCATATAGTCGCCATAGATATTACGAAGATACTGGTCAGGATTGGCAGGAGCACGGAATGTCTCTCCTTCAAATTCGACAAATGATGTTGGAGCGACATCTTCTTTCTTAAAGCTTACACCAAAGCCGTTGGTAGAAATCACGTTACCAGTAATCTTATCCTTTGAGCAGAACAGATTCGCGAGTGACCATATAGAGCGAAGCCACAATCTCTTACCACCAAACCAGAAGAGTTCTGCAACCGACTTCCAAGAATAGACATGCTGCTGACGAAGAATATTGTTACAACGGCAGTATTCCTTCACTATATTCTTTATCCTCTTGAACGAAAGGCTTGGATAAGGAATCTGAAGGAAAATGTCCACATACAATCCCTTGTGGTAAGGGCGTGAGAAGTCGTCGCCATCCTCTACTATTATAGAGTTATTGAGACGTACCTTGTTAATCTCAAACCTGCAACTTGGATCTGTCTCTGGTGTCTGTACAAAGAACTCATCAGGAAGTTCCTTCTTTGCTGCTTCAAGGAACCTTGGAAAATCCTTCTTGAACATGGCGATGTCAATATCATCATCCCATGGTATGAATCCTTTATGGCGTACCGCACCAAGGAGCGTTCCACCATCCAGCCAATAATCTATGTTGTTATGCTCACACACATTGCGTATGGCACACAATATCTTGAATTCCTGCAACTGAACCGCACGCAGTTCCTGTTGCATATATGTATGGAGTTGAGTATCTCGAGTCATTTATCTATTTTGCATTTAATGTACATTAGTCAAAAAGACAAAACATTATACAAATAAAACTATTTATGTCTATTAACATTGTACATTATTATCATTCTTTTTTCAATACCACCCAAGGACTTCGATTGTCCTTTGTCTCTTTCTCAATAAAACCATGCTTACGTAGGAACGATAATTCGCCTTCAGCACTTCTTAATCCAATTCCTACCAATCCCGCAATATCCTTTGCGGTATTGCGCCCATCCTTTTCGATTTCTTCAAGTATATTCCTTTGTCTTTCCGTCAATTGAATGCCGCATTCAATACCGCAATCTTTCTTTGCGAGAGTGCTCTTTGGAAAAACAACCGTAATATATCCCTGCTCAGTTGTATAATAAGGTTCTGGAACATTTTGTTCCTTGCAAGCATTTATCATTCGACTTACACCTGTGCCCCAACTTTCAAGCCATGAAGTCTTATACAGAGCTTCTGCAATCAACTGATTATACGGCTGTGACTTGTGTGAACTTTTTATATTTTCAGCAGTCAATCCTTGAGGGAAACGTCCAGGGTTCTCAATTTCAACTCTATCATCATATATCGAAAGACCAACACTTTGACTTGGAAAATCATATATACGATGACAAAATGCATTAACAAGTGCCTCACGAAGAGCCGTAACAGGAATTTCAAGCTTATCTTCTCTATGTAGTCCTATCACCTTACCGCTTATTTTAAGGTGATTATAAGCAAATTCCATACCTGCATCTATCAAATCAAAAAAATTTCCATAAACACGTTTGTTATCCAAAAACTCATTTTTGTCAATTCCCTTGAACCGTGCCAAACGTAATAACAGTTGTGGATATTCGTTTGTTTTCTTACCAAACAACATGATGGCAGCATTCTTTATTTTGTCATCCTTTATCAGGTTAAAGTTTCCAAGAATAGAATTCACATCTGCTCCAATTGCAGTAGGAGATATTCGTCCTGCATCCACACCCATTCTGACTGCTGACATTAAACGACTTCGGTCTATATCATCTGCAGAAAAGCCATCTGCAAATAATTTTTCCCAACCAAACTTATGAGGTTGAGCCGCTTTCAGCCTTTCGTCATACATAGGTCTTGGCATTTCTTTTGTTGTACTCTCCACTCTGTAATAAGGACATCCATGATATGTATATGGCTCTTTACCCCATGCCCAGCAATCAAAATGCATGGCTATCACCTTAAAGTTATTCTGTCCAGGAACATCCACATATTCGACACGACAATCTACAGCAGGATAAATATGACTAAGAGCTTGTGCGATTTCACGTTGGGTATTATCTGTCACTTGTTGACCGACTATTTTTAACGTGACAGGAGCGATACCAAAAATCAACCATCCTCCATCTGTATTCAGAAAAGCACATGCAGAATGCATACCGTCTTTCAATTCGCCGGTACTCTTCTTTAGTTCCAGAGTCCTATGTTCGTCAGGAGCTATCAATCGTTTAATATCATCGATTGTCATATACTTACAACTGAATCTTCAAGTTTTGAAATTGCCCTATTACAAACTCTTAATTAAAACGTCGAACATCTCCTTTAAGCCATACCTTGGTGTCCAGCCGAGTTCTCTTAATTTTACGGTTGAGAGGTTAAGTTTCGTGACGGGGGCATACCCCATTTCAGGATGTTCCTCGATACGCACATTTACGGATGGATTGAAGTTGTCACAAAGGAACTGAGCCATGTCACGTATGGAGATATATGTGCTCTCATTAGCAACATTATAGGCTTCACCGTCCTTGCCTTGGAGGAGTATATAAAGAATAGCAGATACGGCATCCGTCGTATAGCAATATGGCTTGGAGGATTCGCCCTTTGTGTGAAGAACGATATCATTCCCGGATATTATACTTCGGGCAAATTGAGCAAATACCCTATTGTCATCCTTAGCCACCCCTGCTCCAAATGTCTGTGTAAGTCTTGCTATCTTTGCAGGTACTCCATATTCCTTGGCAAAGGCAGTACAAAGATATTCGGCAGCTCTCTTTGCCAAAGGATAAGAAGAACGTGGACTTGTTGCATCAATATATCCTTGCATGTCCTCCGTAACTTTATCTTCATTAAATATCTGTCCGTAGTATTCAAGAGAAGAAACATAGACAAATCCCTTAACATCATGCTCTTTAGCAAACTTGAGCAAATGAAGCGTTGTCTGGTACGTGAAGTCGTATGTCTCAAGAGGATGTTCGCACATGAATGCTCCAGATGTTGGACTTGCACAATGAATGATAAAATCGAAATATTCATCCAACTTCTTTGTCCATTCTACAAGGTCGTCCGCCAAACGTATGTCCAACCTTGAAACGTCCAAGCCGAAAAGAGCCTCAGCTTTCTGCGGATTGCGTACAGGCAAAGTAACCTTTATATCATCGGATAATGCCAGCAGACATCTTGTCAAAGTGCTTCCAATAAGTCCTGTTGCACCCGTTATGCAAAAACGTTTACCTCGTAAATCTTCCTTCAACGGAAAATTTTCAGCAAACCGTATGGCATCTTCCTTTACCAAATCATGATTCATAATCTCTAACGTTAGAAACCGAAAATCTGTTGGTTCTCGTGAACCTCAACCATTGCCTTGAATACAAAGAAATCGGTAGGAGTAGTAATTTTGATATTCTCCATAGGACCGAATATTGTGCCAAGCTTGTAACCATAATGGCTCATGATGGAACACGAGTCGATAAAATCAGTTTTTCCTTCTGCAATAGCCTTACGATGAACATCAAGTATCTCATTAAGCCTAAAGCTTTGTGGTGCTCTTGCTATAAGCGAATCCTTGCGTGAAGGAATATTGAGAGTACCATCCTCATTCTTCACAATAACCGTCTCATGAGCAGGAACACAGGTGATGCAAGAGCCAACTTCTTCAACCTTACGAATATTGTCCGTGATGGTTTCTTCGGTAATCAGAGGTCGTACCCCATCATGGATGAGTACTGTGGCTGATTGTCCCGCAGCATATACCTCGGCTGCCTCAAGTCCCTTGAATATAGATTCTTGTCCAGATTGTCCTCCGGGAACTATGCGTACAACCTTGTTAATCTCAAACTTGCGAATCTGTTTTTCAAGAAAAGGAATCCATGATTCTATACACGCCACAACAATACCATCTATCATCGGATGATTGTCAAACAGCTCCAAAGTATAGATGATGATTGGTTTTCCGTTGAGTTCAAGAAATTGCTTAGGCCTTGACTTGGTATGCATTCTTGAACCTGAACCACCTGCGAAAATGACGGCTATATTCATCGTCAGTTTTTGAGTTTTTAGGTTTTTAAGTTTATGAGTTCTTATGTTTTCTCTAAAGAAACCGTTTTCTCTACAAAAACATAGATTTTACAGTTTCAATAGAGGAGCTTTACACATTTTTCTCTAATGTTGCATCCTTTGAAAGCTGAGAGACAACTGGTTTTCGTCCAAACAGCAACTCGCTGAATACAGGACTTGTCCTGAGTATGTTGCTTGTCAAGAGACAGAATGTTATAATGACAAGTGCCACAGATACGGCTGCCACGATATCCACAACGAAATTGGGACGATATGTATCGAGGAACTCTCCTACCATAGGCAACTTCGGAAGGAAGATGAAATGGAGAAGATAGATATCGAGTGTCCTTGTGCCAACATATTGCAAGTGTCTGCCGAGAAATCGTTCCTTCGTAAAGGAATCCTGATAGTGGCGGAAGACCACAATAACCATAAGCATGAGCGAGTACATCGCCAATGTTCGTGGCAGATTTGTCCATTGTCCAGTGAGCGTCTTCCAACGGAAAAAGTCAGCACAACAGATGACCGCTACCATAACAAGTACGGGGAAGAACCATTGTGAGTCAAACATCTTTTGCACCCATGTCCAATACCTGTGGACAATATTGCCGAGCAGGAAGAAGTGGAAGAACTTCATCGTCTCGTAGAAGCTTGAATACATATAGAATGGCGCTTTCCAATACTTGCCGAATTGTTCTGGCATATAGAGGCTTGCATAAACCGCAAGTGCCATAATCCAAAGGATGACCACTGGCTTATGCGAACGAAGCTTCTGTGAGAGTGCAGCCGTAAAATAATAGATGATAAACATCTGCAACAGCACCCATGTAAACCAATAGCCACTCTTGGTTGGCGACTTCATGCTTGCCCAAAACACGTCAAAGAAATTGTGGCTTCGTCTAAATATCAGGAACAGACACAAGAATACGAGTGCTGGGAGAACCTGTATCTTGACTTTCTTCCATGTGAGCGAGAGGAACGAAGATGTTGTCCACACAAACCTGCTCCTATAGGCAAGGAATCCACTAACAAAGAAGAACAAAGGCATACGGAATAAAACAAGGAACGGTAGGGATGCAGATAATTTTTCGGACTGTCCGAAACCAAATTGAGCTACATGATACGCTACAACAAGAATCATCGTGAATCCTCGCATAGCGTCGAGCCATTCCATTCTTTTACTTTCTGCCATTATCAATCATTTCTACAAGTTTATCACTCTTTCCGCTGACGACCTTACGTGTAAACATCTTTCCGCTCGCCATCAACGTATCATAATCAGTCTCGTCCATAATCTTTATCACAGGGTCATATACGATATGGTGAAGAGGCGTGAGGGCAACAAGCCCAGGATACTTGCCTCTGGTGTGAATACATTTCTTTGCCAAATCATAATTGTTGAACACGATTGTCTGGATGACCGTCTCTGCCTGGCCGAATGAATCGAGGAAATATTTGCGTATCTCAGGACACCTCACATAAGACTGATAGACGTGTTGTGCAAGGTCTTGCGAGATGCACCACCATGCAGAGCCTTTGTATAGTGACCACATCTCCGGCATAGGCAAGAAGCTCGGATTAAGCCCGACTGGATTTGTACACATGAAACTGAGTGGCTTAGTCACTCCTTTCAGCTTGTTGTATTTTCTTGCAAGCACTCCGATACGCATGTTCCATTTGTTGTTCAGTTTCTCGTAAGCAAAGAACGGACGTGGTGTTGTGTACATAATCTTCTGCTCGTCAGAGATGTCCTCCGTGTTCATCTGTATGCCTTGTATTATTTCTTTGTCACGGTGATGGTCAAGCCAATCCGTGATGCGGTCGTTGCTCCATAGAGGATAGTCAAGGCCGCTGAGGAAGAATATACGTTCGAAGTATGTTGGGAACTCTACAGCCGCCTTGATGAGATTCATCTGATACTCCACTTCGAGTATAGTGCCCCAACGGACATCCACCCTGTCTTCTATGAAATGGATATTGATGCCCTTGATGATAGAAGTGAACTGATTGATGTCCGACTTCTTATCGATATGTATGAAATAATGCGCGTCTGGATGAAGAGCTTCAATGAGTCTCTTCAGTTGTGGCGCATCAGTATGAGCCGAAATTAGATATGCTATGGTCATTTATAGTAGCAGACCCTATGCCCTGCCCTTCTCCACACATTGGGAGGCAGGTATGTCTGTCGTTATTGTTAATGCTTTATTTATTCGTTAGATTGTGCAGAATTGACTGCTTCTATTGGTTTTACAGCTTCCTCCAGTTTCTTTACTTCCGTACCAGTTGCCTCACCCTTTGGAGTTTGAGGACTCTTCTTGAACCTTCCTGAGAGATAAGGATTGCCTTCAACATAAGGCACAAGCCATGTGCAGATGCAGAGAACAAACACGAGAAGGATGATGAAGTCGTCCCAACGTCCATAGATGCTTCGGCCGAAACAGATGTGAGTGAACCTGTAGAACTGAAGGATTGGATAGTGGCATACGAAATACACCATACTATGCTGACCGATGTAATTGATTACAGGTACTCGCTTGAGCGGTAACTTAAGTAAAAATCCCGAAAGTCCGAGTAGTATGATAATCGTATTGACGAATGCTGCAAACGGGTCTCCCTCAAACTTGTTGGCAGACATGATGTACTCGCCATGCCACACGAAGTTGCTGATAATGAATGCCACAATAAACACGCACGAGAGCATGAGTATATACTTGCGCTCAATATGGTCGATGAAGAATCGCCATCCACGTCCGAGGTAGAAAAAGAACGCTCCCATAAATACGTTATTGAGCGACAGCCATATAGGATTATCGTTCTTCCACAGCCAGTAGCTGATGAACGGGAATGTAGCAAGCACAACCGTCTGGAACACGGATATTGGCTTGACAATCTGTATCTTCTTCATGAAGTGTACGAGCACGTATGCCGAGAAGAATGAGCATAGGAACCACACAGGTTCATTGCCCCAGAAACTGCTTGTGCGCCAGAGGTGATCCCACGACATAGGCTCAATCGGATTGTGATAACGGTCAATCTCGAATGGCAAATAGAAGCAATATACGAGGAATCCTATCGTACCCCATGTGATGTAAGGAGTGAGCAGACGCTTTGCCTTATCCTTGATGTATTCTTTTGAGTTGCCGCTAACCGTCTTGTTGAAATAGCCTGCCTTGAAGAAGAAAAAGCACATGAAGAAGAATGACCAACCCATCACCTCCTTCCACCAGGCGTCATTATGATGTCCGCAGAAGGTAATGGTGTGAAGCGTAATCATCCTTATGATACATATTCCACACAAAAAATCGAATGCATGATTTCTCTCTTTCATACGGCAAAATTAAATATTTTTTCCGTAGAATACAAAACATTTGTCTTTCGATTGTTCAAACTTGCCTTATTTCGTATTTCCTTCTCCATGATTATGGCATTTTTGGAACATCGAACACTTTCTATTGTTCTATTTTTATGCAAAAAAATTTGGCCGATGTTTACGTTTAGCCTCGACATTCGTCCTTTATGCTTGCTTTATGTTGTCTTTATGTCGAGGCACGATTTTTCAGGACCGATCCTTCGTGAACCATTCGTGAACCCTTCGTATGTGATTTATGCATAATTTACATCAAAATTCAGGACTCACTAGAGTCAGTACTTAGTCTCATGTGAGTCAGTACTTAGTCAGTACTTTGTCTCTACCCAAACAAGCCAATTATGAATTGCGAATTAAGAATTATGAATTAGTCTGCCAATTCTTACATTTTACGAGAAGTCAAACACACGATTACAGATGATTGAGTAGCGAAAAAGACGGATTTATTTTGTGCTTTCTGTGGTTTTGATTACCTTTGCGTTTAAAATGGGCAAGACTGCCCGATTAACTATAGAAATGGGAGATAATAACGAATATAATTTATTAACTAAGATTGACTACCCCTCCGACCTTCGCACCCTACAGGTCGAACAACTGCCTGTTGTTTGTGAAGAACTGAGAAAGGATATCATAAAGGAACTGTCTGTCAATCCCGGGCACCTTGCGTCAAGCCTTGGAGTTGTGGAACTTACGGTAGCTCTGCACTATGTGTTTGACACACCATACGACCGTATTGTGTGGGACGTGGGACATCAGGCTTATGGCCACAAGATTCTTACTGGAAGGCGTGACAAGTTCTGCACCAACCGTAAACTTCACGGTTTGAAACCGTTTCCTCATCCAGACGAGAGTGAGTATGACACATTCTGCTGTGGTCATGCCTCCAACTCCATATCAGCAGCACTCGGAATGGCTGTTGCCGCCAAGCTCCACAAGGAGAAACGCAAGGTGGTGGCGGTAATTGGTGATGGTTCCATGAGCGGAGGGCTTGCTTTCGAAGGAATAAACAACGTATCGAGTACACCTAACGACATGCTTATCATCCTAAATGACAACCACATGTCGATTGACAAGAGCGTGGGAGGAATGCGTAAGTACCTCCTTCAACTCACAACCAACGATACATACAATACGATAAGATACAAGGTCGCTGAGAAACTCACATCATGGGGTGTACTAAACGAGAGCAGACGCAAGGGAATCATACGCTTCAACAATAGCGTCAAGTCGGTTCTCACGCGCCAACGTAACATATTCGAGGGTATGGACATCCGCTATTTTGGTCCTACAAACGGACATGACGTGGTGGAACTTGTCCGCATCCTTCGTATCATAAAGGAGATGAAGGGTCCTAAGATTCTTCACATCCACACTAAGAAGGGCAAGGGCTATGCTCCTGCCGAGAAGAACGCTACCGTATGGCACGCTCCTGGTAAGTTCGACTTTGAATCTGGCGAACGCCTTGAAGCAGAATGTGAAACGCCACAGCCTCCAAAGTTCCAAGATGTGTTCGGCAAGACACTCCTCGAACTTGCTGAAATGAATCCTAAGATTGTGGGAGTAACTCCAGCCATGCCAACAGGATGCTCTATGAACATAATGATGAAGGCTATGCCTAATCGTACATTTGACGTAGGTATTGCTGAAGGTCATGCCGTTACATTCTCAGGAGGAATGGCAAAGGACGGACTTCTGCCTTTCTGCAACATCTATTCTTCGTTCATGCAGAGAGCTTATGACAACATCATACATGACGTGGCTCTCATGAATCTTGACATGGTTCTCTGTCTTGATCGTGCAGGTATTGTTGGCGAAGACGGTCCTACACATCATGGTGCGTTCGACCTTGCATTCTTGAGGCCAATTCCTAATCTTACGATAGCATCTCCTCTTGATGAACGTGAGCTTCGTAAACTCATGTTTACGGCTCAGATTAAGGGACATGGGCCATTCGTAATTCGCTATCCTCGTGGCAGAGGCTCACAGGTTGACTGGCATTGTGACTTTGAGGAAATTACAGTTGGCAAGGGTCGCAAGCTTCGCGACGGAAAGGATGTAGCCATCCTCTCTCTCGGACCTATCGGAACAGAGGTGAGCAAGGCTATCATGATTGCCGAGATGAAGAGTGCAAACGATAAGTTTGACAATCATGACGCTTCGGCACAAGGTGGTAAACTATCTGTTGCACATTACGATATGCGATTCCTCAAGCCTATTGACGAAGAGATACTTCACGAAGTAGGCAGTCAGTTCAAGCACATCATAACCGTGGAGGATGGTGTGATAAAGGGAGGGCTCGGAAGTGCTGTACTTGAGTTCATGTCTGACAATGGCTATGATGTAAATGTCAAGCGTATTGGTATTCCAGATATATTTGTAGAACACGGCAAAGTATCAGAACTCTACCAGATTGTAGGCATGGATGCCGAGAGCATAGCAAACGAAATATTGAAATTTCAAGTCTAAAATGTATAATCTATGCCTCCACAACGCTTTGTAAAGCAAAAGGCACAGACGTGACTTCCGATATCTGCCGAAGGCATAGATTTGAGATTATAGATTTGACATTATAAAGAGTGTTATGAAAATAGTCATTGCCGGTGCCGGGGCGGTCGGCACACATTTGGCTCGCTTGCTGTCTAAGGACAATATGAACGTAGTCCTTATGGACAGCGACGTAGAAAAGCTTAGCAAGGTCAATTCCGACTTGGACATCATGACCCTGCCTAAGTCGCCATCCTCAATCAAAGGGTTGAAGGATGCAGATGTGGATGGTGCTGACCTCTTCATTGCAGTCACTCCACATGAGAGTGAGAATATATCCTGTTGTATGCTTGCCAAGCAGTTGGGAGCACAAAGAACGGTGGCTCGTGTGGACAACTATGAATACATGAAGCCAGAGAATCTTGCCATATTCCGCAATATGGGTGTTGAGTCTCTCGTTTATCCGGAACTTCTTGCCTCATACGATATCGCAGCATCTGCCCGTTACAGTTGGGTGCGCCAGTTGTGGGAGTTCAATAATGGCGACATGCTACTCCTTAGTGTCATGATGCACGACACCAACATCATCAACGGCAAGGGTATCTGCAACGAGAACAACCAACTCGTAGGGCACACTCTCAAACAGATAGGTGTGAACTATGGTCACGACTTCCATGTGGTGGCAATCAAGCGTGGAGGTGAGACGGTCGTACCTTACGGAGACGAAAAGATTCTTCCTCGCGACCTTGTGTTCTTCATGACCACTCGTGAAGGCATAAACACCATACGTCACCTCTCTGGTAAGGATGACTATCCTAATGTGAACCACACGGTAATCATAGGTGGTAGCAAGCTTGCCGTACGTGCTGACTGGGCTTTGCCTGATTCATATACGGTAAAGATTATAGAACCAAATCAGGAGCGTTGTCTGCAGTTGGGTTCTCTTACCAAGCAACGTACACTCATCATCAACGGAGAGGGTTACGACATGGAACTCCTCAACGATGAAGGATTCAGTAATCAAGAAGCATTCTTTGCACTCACGGATAATGACGAACAGAATATTCTCGCCTGTGTAGCCGCTCGTCGTAGGGGCGTTCGTAAGACGATTGCACAGGTTGAGAACATAGGATATTTCGACATGGCAGAAGACCTCGATGTGGGTACTATAATCAACAAGAAGGTCATTGCTGCAAGTCACATCTACCGTATGCTCCTGCAAGGTGATGTGGATAATGTCAAGATGCTTACCGTGGCAGATGCCGACGTGGCAGAGTTTGTGGTGAAGGAAGGTTCACGTGTGACAAAGAAAACAATTATGGATCTTGGAATGCCTCACGGAGTAAACATCGGAGGTATGATTCGTGACGGCAAGAGTATGCTTGTACAAGGACTCACACAGCTTCAGGCTGGCGACAAGGTCGTGGTCTTCTGCATAGGCAACACACTCAAGAAACTTGACAAGTGGTTTAATTAAAAGACGCATCTTCCTTAGGAAAATGTCTTTTAAGATTACATTTTTCAATCATCAATAAAAAAAATAAACAATCCCTTGTCCGAACGGACACCCCCTTTGGGGGTTGGGGGGCATCTCTATGATAAATTGGCGACTCATATTAAAGATTATTGGTATTCTGCTTCATATTGAGGCAGGACTGATGGCTCTTTGCCAAATAGTCGCATTTATATATGGTGAAGGCGTAAAGTCTTTCTCCTTGCCTATACTCATAGCGTGCGTAACAGGTGTGATATGCATACTCATAGGACGTAATTCTGGCAAAACGATGGGACGAAAAGACGGATATATCGTTGTGTCTGCCACATGGGTTGTATTCACCATCATAGGTATGCTACCATTCCTTATTGACGGAAGCGTACCTGATGTGGCAAGCGCATTCTTCGAGACGATGTCAGGATTCACCTCTACGGGTGCAACAATAATAGAAGACATAGATGCAATGCCTCGCTGCCTCCTCTTCTGGCGAAGCCTTACACAATGGATTGGAGGTATCGGAATAGTGTTCTTCACCATAGCTATCCTACCAGCATTCGGAGTGGGAGAAGTCAAGCTCTTTGCTGCTGAGTCAACAGGACCTCTTCACGACAAGGTGCATCCACGTATCAGCGTGGCAGCCAAATGGATAGGTTCGGTATATGTTGTACTCACCATATTGTGCATCATCTCGCTCATGCTTTGCGGAATGGGTACGTTCGATGCCGTAAACTATGCCATGTGTACAACAGCAACAGGAGGTTACGGCACACATTCAGCCATGTTGCACGAGGTGTTCAACTCACCTATGATTGAGTATGTCCTTACGTTCTTCATGTTCGTATCAGGCATCAACTATACACTCATATACTACACTATCCTCAAGGGAAAGATAAAGCAGTTCCTGCGTGATGCTGAGGTAAGATGTTTCTATCTTATCGTACTTGGAGCAACACTTGTATGTACGGTATTCCTTGCTATTGATAATCCTGTACATGACGTTGAACTTGCATTCCGTGAATCCATCTTCACGGTCATCTCGCTCCAGACAACTACAGGACTTGCCACATGCGACTATACCTTGTGGCCTGTACAACTCATGCCGATATTACTCTTCGTGATGTTTGCTGGAGCATGCTCCGGAAGTACAAGCGGAGGTTTCAAGTGTATTCGTCTGAGCATCATTTATCGTGTACTCAAGAACGAGTTCACACGTATTCTTCATCCACGTGCCGTCGTTCCCGTACGACTGAACAACGGAGTCGTTCCTCAGTCAGTAGTACAGACGCTCATATGTTTTATCACACTCTTTGTGCTCGGTTTGTTCGGAGGAGCATTTGTACTTGCCCTATTTGGTGTTGATCCAAATGATGTGCATCCAAACTTCGACTATTACGAAGCCTTCGGTATTGCCATGTCAAGCATCAGCAACGTAGGTCCTGGTATGGGATATTATGGTCCTGCCCACACATGGATGATTCTTAATCCTTTTGCTAAGTGGGTATGTTCTTTCCTAATGCTCATCGGTCGTCTGGAGATATTCCCAATAATCATCCTATTCACCAGCAGTTTCTGGAAGAAAAACTAATAGTGTTCTTCAAGACCATGAACAAAAGTCATATATAGGCAAGAGTATTACATCTTCACCCTACCCGTGGCTTGGTCAACCATCTTGAGCCATTCTTCGCGGGTACGCTTCCAGCGGTTGTGAGTCCACAACCAATATTGTGGTGCTCTCTGGATGCTCTTTTCCAAGGCACGTGTGAAGGCCTCCGTTATCTCCCAGTCAGGAATATTCTTGCTCTCGTCTGCAAGAAGCTGGAGGTCGATGTGATAATATCCACGGCGTGGACGTGAGATGTCAAGATATATGGCACGGTCGTTGAAACGCTTGGTTATCGTTTCTGCTCCTGTAAGTACTGGGGTATCATGATTGAGAAAATCTGTCCAGTAGTGGATGTTGTTCCAGAAAGGTACTTGGTCAGCAATATATCCCATAACCATAACACGACCGTCACGGTGACATTCTACTCGGCGACGGAGAATCTCGGACATAGGTACACACTTAGGTCCCATGCGTTCGCGCAGAATGAGGAAGAACTTGTCCATAACCTTATTCTCAAGAATATGGTAAATCTGTCCGCCGAATGTCTTCTTGTCTATAAACATACCTACTGTAGTGACCCATTCCCAGTTGCAGTAATGACCAAGGAGTATGGTTACAGATTGTCCCTTTGCCTCAGCATCGTTCATATAATGTAGATTGCTGTATGTCACACGTCTTCTCATTTCCTTCTTGCTTACAGAAAGAAGCTTGAGTGTCTCAACCACGTAGTCGGCAAGAAAATGGTAGAATTTCTTCTCTATATCGATTATCTCCTTCTGGCTCTTGTCTGGAAATGAGTCGGTAAGATTCTTGCGCACAAGTTTCTTTCTATAGCCGACAACCTTGTAAACCAAAAGATAAATTCCGTCTGCAATAATATATAGAACGCACAATGGCAGGAGAGATAAGAGGTATGTCAATCCGTAGATTATACCAAAGAGTATCTTCTCGCCAAAATTGAGTGTATATACAGATGTCTTGTTTGCCATTATCTTATTGTTCTGCTGTTAACTTATCTTCCGTCATACGTTCCATGTATGACTGTATGATTGCTTTGAGTTCCTTCTCCATTGTCTTGAAACGAGCGTCATGCTGACTCACGAGGTTCTTTGTGAGCATCCAATCGTCCTTAATGTTGTATATTGCCTTGACATTCGTTCCGTCAAACTGGAGGAGATAGTCATCCTTGACATACTGGTAGATGCCGTTGTTGTAGTTGACTGCCCATGTGTCCTTGTCGCTTGTGGCAAGAAGATTCTTGCCGAATGCCACGAATGGCTTGTCATATCCGAGGTAACTGAGGACGGTTGGCATGATGTCTATCTGCTGGGCGATACAATGGCGACGCTCAGGCTTTATCGTACCTGATGGGTCGTAGAAGAGTATCGGTGAGCCAAATCCGCCGAGGTCGGTCATATACTCTGGATGATCAGATAGATTGGTATGGTCGGACGTAAATACGAAGAGCGTATTCTTGAACCAAGGCTGTTTGCTTGCTGTCTCGAAGAAACGCTTCAAGGCATGGTCGGTATAGCGAATGCACTTGTGTATTACGTTGTTGCCTTCCTCCTTATATATATTCTTGTATTCATCAGGCACGACGTAAGGGTGATGGCTACTTGCCGTGAATACTGCCGTGATGAATGGTTCCTTCATCTCGCTCATCTTGGTTGCGTAGAACTGGAGGAACGGTTCGTCCCATATTGCCCATGTGCCGTCAAAGTCCTTGTCTCCGTCAAAGCGTTTGTCTTGATTATACTCCGTTCTGCCAAAGTAATCCTTGAATCCTGTTGCACGTGCGAATGCCTGGAATCCCATGCTTCCATTCTCTGCTCCGTGGAAGAATGCTGAATAGTAGCCTTCCTTGCCAAGCTCTCCTGCCAATCCACTCACATTGTTCATGGATGAAGGAGTGAGGAAGAATGGCTCTACGAACATTGGGATGCTTGAAAGTATTGACGGCATTCCGTCTATGCTCTTTCGTCCATTGCAGAAAGTGTAGTCAAAGCTGAGGCTCTTCTCGTAGAGTGAATCTATGAATGGAGCATAGCCCTTGTACTTTCCCCCTTCAAGTCTTTCGTTGTATTTGCCTATGTATTCGCGACCAAAACTCTCCACGATGAGGACGACAACGTTGTGTCCTTTGAGCGAAGCATGAAGAGACGAGTCACATTTCTCGTCATAGATATGAACAGGAGAATAAATCCTGTCAAGTTCTTCCTTTGTGAAATATTGTGGGTTAACGAATGTCTTCTTTGTCAAAGTACGAATAAGCGAGAAAGGAGTGTTGAGTATGACGGCTGCCTCAGCAGGACGATTGACATACTGGTTTGCGTTGCTTATCGTTATCGGGCGTACGGCTGTAGTTGCCCCGCCTCTCATTCCGCATATCGTGAGCGGTATGTACAGGAGGAAACAAGCAAAGTGAATGGCGTAGTATTGAGATAATCTCTTCCAATCTGGGAAGAATATGTTTCCCTTTGGAGTCACATATAGCTTGTATAATCCGTAGAAAAGTACGCCAGCAAAGAATACCAGATACCAATGGCGCAGGAACTCGGTTCCAATGATGCTGAGCATGTTACCCTCGTTGCTAAATTCGCTAAAGACGGACATGGTTGTGCGTCTTCCAGTATATTGAAAATAAACGGAATCAATTATGTTTATTGCAATAAAGATTGAGTTGAGGATGACGAACATCCATTTGCAGATGCTTGTCCACAGCTTTGATTCCTTGAAATGCAAAGGGAAAAGCATGAATGCTGCATAAATGACGTTGGTATAAAGGATTGCAGAGGTGTCAAACATCCAGCATCCTGTGAGAATGTCTGTCCACGAGTTGCGGAAGAATGATTCGGAGAAAAGGCTCCAGTTCTCCAACAGGTACTCAATACGGCAGATGGCGTATGCCACATACACGAGCGCGATATTGTACACGAATGCTACGATGTTGGATGTATAATTCCTCTTTATTTCCATGTCTATTATGTCAAGTTCTTTATTGTTGAGAGTCTATAGTGAGTCAGTACTGAGTCTATACTTAGTCAATACTTTGTCTCAATTTGGCAAGTTAATTTTTAACTTTTAATTTTTAACTTTTAACTCCGCAGGATGGCAGCTGCTTTCTCGGCTATTGCCCTTGGTTCAATCTGGTTCATGCAACGGAGGTCACCAAACTGGCAAGGCTTGTTGCCGTATATTGAGCATGGGCGACAAGGCATGTCGATGTCTATTATGTTGTCACGTCCTTGGCCGTATGCCGTGAATCCTGCCTTAGAATGAGTTGCCCCCCAGATGCTGAGTGTCTTTGTTCCCACCATGGCAGCCATGTGCATATTGGCTGAATCCATACTTATCATAAGGTCGAGCTGAGTCATGAGGAGAAGCTCATCACGAAGTCCGTTCAACTTGCCGCATGTTGACTTTATTCCGTCACACTCCCAAGTTTTGAGTTCCTCACTCTCCTCCTTTCCTGCTCCAAAGAGGAACACCTTGTAACCCTTCTCCAACATAAGTTGGGCGGTAAGGCGCATCTTGTCAAGAGGATAGACTTTCTGGGCATGTGCTGCAAAAGGAGCTATACCTATCCACTTATCTCCTTCTGCCTTTGTTCCCGTAAACTTACGGATTTCAACGAGAGATGACTGAAGAACAAATCGTTCCATGACAGCCCTACGGCCGTTGTAGTCAACCTTGAAGTCAATATTGAGGAGTTTGCGGAACACATCGGCATAACGTTCTGTCATGAGAGGAAGCTCCTTGGCATCCTGACTATGACCGATAAGAGCCTTCTTGTCGTCACGTCCTTTGTCAATAACTCCAACCTTTACTCCTGCCATACGGAAACAGAATCTCACATACTTGGTGCGAAGAACGTCGTGGATGTCAGCCACAGCGTTGAACTCATGCTTTCGGAGTTCCTTGTAGAGTTTTGTCAACCCCGTTATTCCTTTGTAATCGTCGAGGTCAATGCCAATCACGTTCACGTTGGCTGGCATCCACTCGTACATAGGGACAAAACGCTTGCGTGTCACTACCGTAATACGTATGTTGCTGTTTTGTGACGCAAGGCTGTGGATTACCGGCACGGTCATGGCTACATCTCCCATGGCTGAGAAACGCATCACCAGAAGCCTTGTGAGTTCAGATTCTTTCTTGCAGAATAATGACATAAATGGATGTTTTTGTGTTGTTGCAAAATGGGCGATTTTACAAACATTTTGATAATGCATGAAGGTTCGCTAATCCTTCGTTAATGGTTCGTCAACCCTTCGTAATTCTTTCGAGAATTTTCAAGAGTCAAAGTGTAAGCACTCTTTAGAAGGATGCGTATCAAAGTGTCAAAAATCACCAGAACTTGTTGTGCTCCTTGGAATATTCCATTCCGATGGTCGCAAGTTTTGCACAGATGACTTCCTTGTCAACGTCCTCTTTCATGCAGAATTCGTCAAGGTCCTTGTAGAAGTCACGCAATTTCATATTCACGATGCTGAAGAGCATCATTGGATCCTCTGGAAGAGTCATGAGTATTTAAGTTTTTGAGTTTTTGAGTTTTTAAGTTTTTAAGTTTTTAAGTTCTAATTCAAAAATAACGCCACAGCATCCCTGTGGGAAACTGTGGCGAACATTTTCGTATTCCTTGTTCACAGGATTACTTACGAAGACCGAGAGCCTTAACAATAGCACGGTAACGCTCGATATCCTTACGCTTGAGATAAGCGAGGAGTGAACGGCGCTGACCTACGAGCTTAACAAGGGCACGGTTTGTGCTGTAGTCCTTGTGGTTAGCCTTTACATGCTCTGTAAGGTGCTGGATACGGTAAGTAAGGAGAGCAACCTGGCTCTCGCATGAACCTGTGTTAGTAGCAGAACCGCCGTACTGTGCGAAGATTTCTGCCTTCTTTGCTGAATCAAGATACATAATTGTATTGATATTTTAATAATTAATAAATAGTTGTTGTCTGCCGCGCCTCAATTATCAGCAATAATTTTCGGCTCGATCAGAAATCGTGCGCAAAGGTACGAAAAAGAATTAAGAATTGAGAATTAAGAATTAAGAATTTAACGAGTTATAGTGTTTTTTCTATCTTTTTACGGTTTATTTCCAATTTTATGCGTAACTTTGCACCTGAAATTATAATTTTTAAGGTTTAAGAAAAATAAAGATTGTTTGTCATCGTCAGGAATATTTATTTTCATATTGTGACCATGCTTAATCTTAATTCTTAAATCTTAATTCTCAATTTGAATATGCAGGACATAAGAAACATCGCTATTATAGCGCACGTTGACCACGGAAAGACAACCCTGGTTGACAAGATGCTGCTTGCAGGAAACCTTTTCCGCGAGAATCAGCAGACAGGAGATTTGATTTTGGATAACAATGAGCTCGAGCGTGAGCGTGGTATAACAATTCTCTCAAAGAATGTATCAATCAACTATAAGGGAGTAAAAATCAACGTTATTGATACTCCGGGACACAGCGACTTCGGTGGTGAGGTAGAGCGTGTGCTCAATATGGCTGACGGATGTATCCTTCTCGTGGATGCGTTCGAGGGTCCTATGCCTCAGACTCGTTTCGTACTCCAGAAAGCACTTGAGATTGGTCTCAAGCCAGTTGTTGTTGTCAACAAGGTTGATAAGCCAAACTGTCGTCCAGAAGAGGTTTACGAGATGGTGTTCGACCTTATGTTCTCACTCAACGCTACTGAGGACCAGCTCAACTTCCCAGTCGTTTACGGTTCTGCCAAGAACGGATGGATGGGTCCTGACTACTCTAAGCCAACAAATGACATCACTTATCTTCTTGATGTCATTCTCGATACAATTCCTGCTCCTGAGCGTCTTCAGGGAACATCACAGATGCTCATCACAAGTCTTGACTACTCAACTTACACAGGTCGTATTGCTGTAGGTCGTGTACATCGTGGTACCCTCAAGGCAGGTCAGCAGATTACAATCTGCCACCGTGACGGAAGTCAGGAGAAGACAAAGATTAAGGAGCTTCACACATTCGAGGGTATGGGTCACCGTACAACTGAGGAGGTTCAGTCAGGTGACATCTGTGCCGTTATTGGTCTTACAAACTTTGAAATCGGAGACTCAATCTGCGACTTCGAGGCACCAGAGGCACTCCCAACAATCAGCATCGACGAACCAACAATGTCAATGCTCTTTACAATCAACAACTCTCCATTCTTCGGTAAGGAAGGTAAGTTCTGTACAAGCCGCCACATCAACGAGCGTCTTGCAAAGGAACTTGAGAAGAACCTTGCACTCCGTGTTGCTCCAAAGGGTGACTCAACAGACAGTTGGATTGTAAGCGGACGTGGTGTGCTCCACCTTTCTGTCCTCATCGAGACAATGCGTCGTGAGGGTTACGAGCTTCAGGTTGGTCAGCCACAGGTTATCTATAAGGAAATCAACGGTGAGAAGTGCGAGCCAATCGAGGAACTCACAATCAACGTGCCTGAGGAGTTCTCAAGCAAGATGATTGATATGGTTACTCGTCGTAAGGGTGAGATGCTCTCTATGGAGGCACAGGGCGACCGTGTAAATATCGAGTTCGAGATTCCATCACGTGGAATCATCGGTCTTCGTACCAACGTACTCACAGCCAGCCAGGGTGAAGCTATCATGGCTCACCGTTTCAAGGATTACCAGCCATACAAGGGTGAGATGCAGCGTCGCGTCAACGGCTCTATGATTGCAATGGAGTCAGGAACAGCCGTAGCATTTGCCATCGACCACCTTCAGGACCGTGGTAAGTTCTTCATCTTCCCACAGGACAAGGTCTATGCAGGTCAGGTTGTCGGAGAGCACGTTCATGAGAATGACCTCGTTGTAAACGTGACAAAGGCAAAGCAGTTGACAAATACACGTGCCAGCGGTACAGACGAAAAGGCTCGAATCATTCCACCAGTTGTATTCTCACTCGAAGAGGCACTTGAATACATCAAGGAGGACGAATACGTAGAGGTAACTCCAAAGAGCATGCGTATTCGTAAGATTATTCTTGACCATTTGGAGCGTAAACGTGCAAATAAGGAGTAAATAGCGCGAAAAAACAGCACACTTGCATGTAGTTTGTGCAAAAAACGTCATTTTTAATGAATATTATTGTGCTGTTTAGAGATATTTTCCTACCTTTGTCACGTAAAAACATAACTTGAATAAGAAAATTAATTCATTAACATTAAATTAAAAACAAAATTATGTCAGAAATTGAAGCAAGAGTAAAGTCAATTATCGTTGACAAGCTCAATGTAGATGAGGCTGAAGTAAAGCCAGAAGCATCTTTCACTAACGATCTCGGTGCAGACTCTCTCGATACTGTAGAGCTCATCATGGAATTTGAGAAGGCATTCGGTATCAGCATTCCAGACGATCAGGCTGAGAAGATCGCTACTGTAGGTGACGCTATCGCTTACATCGAGGCAAACGGTAAGTAAGACAAGTTTATAGGTTTTTGAGTTTTTGGGAGATTTTGCACCTTATATAATATAGGTCAAAATGTGTCAACAACTCAAAAACTTTTTTTTGTTTTAGAGAATATGACATTCATGTGAGCACATGAGTTTGAGTTCTTAAACACATTAGAACTTAAAAACTAATAAACTCACAAACTCAAAAACTTACAAACTTAAAAACTCAAAAACTTAATAATATGGAATTAAAAAGAGTTGTCGTAACAGGTATTGGTGCTGTAACTCCACTTGGAAATACTGCTGAGGAAACTTGGGAGAATATCAAGGCTGGAAAGAGTGGTGCTGCTCCTATTACACACTTCGACGCTTCTGAGTTTAAGACTCAGTTCGCTTGTGAGGTGAAGAACTTCAAGGCAGAGGACTATATCGACCGCAAGGAAGCTCGTAAGATGGATATCTATTGTCACTATGCTCTCGCTGCTGCTAAGATGGCTATCAAGGATTCTGCTATTCTTGACTACGAGAATCTTGACCGCAACGAGGTAGGTGTGGTAATGGGTGTCGGAATCGGCGGTATGCACACTTTCGAGGAAGAGGCAGGTAACTATGCTCTCAATGGTCCTACACTCGGTCCTAAGTATAACCCATTCTTCATCCCTAAGATGATTGCAGATATCGCAGCTGGTTACATCTCTATCGAGAACGGTTTCCGTGGACCTAACTACGTTACCACATCTGCATGTGCATCTTCTTCAAACGCACTTGCTGACGCATTCAACCTTATCCGTCTCGGAAAGGCATCAGCTATCGTAACTGGTGGTGCTGAGTCTGCAATATGGCCAGCAGGTCTTGGTGGCTTCAACGCCATGAAGGCTCTCTCTACTCGTAACGATGAGCCAGAGAAGGCAAGCCGTCCATTCAGCGCAAGCCGTGACGGATTCGTTATGGGTGAAGGTGCTGGTATCCTCGTTCTTGAGGAACTTGAGCATGCAAAGGCTCGTGGTGCAAAGATTTATGCTGAGATGGCTGGTGCAGGTATGTCTGCAGATGCTTATCACATCACAGCTTCTCACCCAGAGGGTCTTGGTGCTAAGCTCGTTATGGAGCGTGCACTCAGGGATGCAGAACTCAAGCCAGAAGATATCGACTACATCAACGTACATGGTACATCTACTCACGTAGGTGACATCTCTGAGTCAAAGGCTATCAAGGACGTATTCGGTGATGCAGCTTACAAGCTCAACATCAGTTCTACTAAGTCTATGACAGGTCACCTTCTCGGTGCAGCTGGTGCTGTTGAGGCTATGTTTACAATCCTTTCTGTAAAGGAAGACATCGTTCCTCCAACAATCAACCACGATCCTGAGGATAAGGATGAGGAGATTGACTACAATCTTAACTTCACATTCAATAAGGCTCAGAAGCGTGAGGTACGTGCTGGTCTCAGCAACACTTTCGGCTTTGGCGGTCATAATGCATGTGTTATCTTCAAGAAGTACAAGTAATTCAGCAATGAATATAATAGACTCAATTAGGCTTCTTTTCCGCAGGGATAAGAAGCCTTTTTTACAACTTAAAGAGATACTTGGTTTCTATCCTCGTAATATTCACCTATATAGACTTGCATTACGTCACAAGTCTGTTGCTCATGCCGAACGTGAACGTCTTGCCGAGGAAAAGAAGAAGCCAGATTACACACCTGCTCCAAAAGCCAACAAGAAAGGAAATGCCGCTTTCTCTTCACGCTACATCAATAATGAGCGTCTTGAGTTCCTTGGCGATGCCATTCTTGGAGCCGTAGTAGCTGATATTCTCTACAAGCACTATGCAGGAAAGCAGGAAGGATTCCTTACTACCCTCCGTAGTAAGATAGTATGTCGCAAATCGCTCAACAAGCTGGCTGTGGATATCGGCTTGGATAAGTTGGTTCACTATACGGGTGCTGTGACAACAGGTCACAACAGTTTCATGAACGGTAATGCTTTTGAAGCATTCTTCGGTGCAATCTATCTCGACCGAGGTTATTCTTATTGCTATAAATTTATGGAGGAACGCATCTTCAAATTTTATATCAATGTGGATAAGATTGCCACTCTGGAAGAAAACTTCAAGAGCAGCCTTATAGAATGGAGCCAAAGATTCCAGTATAAGACTGTATTCACTCAGGAGGAAAAGCGTGAAGAAAAGACACCAGTATTCGTATCTGAAGTAAGAATCGAAGGCGTGTTCTGTGGTCGTGGTGAGGGTTACTCAAAGAAGGAGAGTGACCAGGCAGCTGCTAAGGAGGCACTTCGACTTATCCGTAAGGACAAGGGACTTTCCACTCGTATCAAGGAGGCTCAGACAGCCAAACTTGAACAGGCAAAGCAGAAGAGACAACGTGACGAGGCTATCGAAGCAATCAAAGGTCGCAAGACTATCGTCTTTGACCTTGACGGAACACTCATGGACACACTTAAAGACCTTGCAGAGAGTACCAACTATGCTCTTCGTGCGTGCGGAATGCCTGAACGAACAATCGACGAGGTTCGTCAGTTCGTCGGAAATGGTGTACATCGTCTCATCGAGCGTGCCATTCCTGCAGGAACAGAGCCAGAGGCAATGGAACAATGTTTCGATACTTTCAAGGAATACTACGTGGAACATTGCCGTGACAGTACCTGTCTTTACGAGGGAGTGGCAGAGATGCTCGCTTCGCTCAAGGAGGCTGGCTACAAGATGGCAATCGTCAGCAATAAGCTTCAGGCAGGAGTGACTGAGCTTCACGAGTCATACTTCAAGGATTATATTGACGTAGCTATAGGCGAAAGTCCTGAGGTACGTCGCAAGCCTGAAGCCGACATGGTCAACAAGGCACTTGAGGCACTCGGTTCTAAAAAGGAAGATGCCGTCTATGTCGGCGACTCAGATGTTGACATCAAGACAGCAGCCAACGCAGAACTACCTTGCATTTCTGTTCTTTGGGGATTCCGTGACAAGAAATTCTTGCAGGAAAATGGAGCCAAATTGTTGGTTGAACAGCCAAATGAAGTGCTTGATGTTCTGAAATAATGTTAAGATTACGTCTTTTTCTCTTATGGCGGTCGGCTATACGGAGAAAAAGATGTAATTTTGCACTTAAACAACAGATACTATTTGTATGAATATAACAAGGTTTATATATAACATATACTTCAAAAGAAGAGGTAAGAGTCTAAAGAAATACAATACTCACGCAGAAAATATCCAACGTACCGTACTTCGTCGCCTTGTCAACAAGGCAAAGGACACTCAGTGGGGTAAGGAACATTCTTATTCCGCTGTTGACTCGTATGAGGATTTCGTCAAGAATGTAGGCGTCAATACTTACGAGGAACTTAAAGGTTATATTCAGCAAATGCGTGAAGGCAAGAAGGATATCCTCTGGCCAGGTACTGTACGCTGGTATGCTAAGTCATCAGGTACTACTAACGACAAGAGTAAGTTCATTCCTGTTAGCTATGAGGGACTCAAGAAGATTCACTATGCAGGTCCTCGTGACTGTTTGTATTTCTACTTCAACATCAATCCTAAGAGCCGCCTGTTCTCAGGAAAGAGTCTCATCCTTGGAGGTAGTCATGCTCCTAATCTCAACACGCCAAACAGTCTTGTCGGCGACCTTAGTGCCATCCTTATCGAGAATGTGCCAAAGGCTGTCAACCTCACTCGTGTTCCTGAGAAGGAGATAGCTCTCCTTTGTGACTTCGAGGAGAAGCGTGACAAGATTGCAAGGGCTGCCATACATGAAAATATCACCAACATCAGCGGTGTACCTTCATGGATGCTCAGCGTACTCAATCGTGTACTTGAGATTACTGGAGAGAAGACTCTTGACAAGATATGGCCTAACCTTGAGGTATTCTTCCACGGAGGAGTTGCGTTTACTCCTTACCGTGAACAGTATAAGTCCATCATCACTCATTCGGGTATGCACTATATGGAGACATATAATGCGAGCGAAGGTTTCTTCGGAGTACAGAACGACCTTAACGATCCAGCCATGATGCTGATGATTGACTATCAGGTATTCTATGAGTTCTGTCCTATGGACAACCTTGATGATAATGGTTATCCAGTTGACCCAGCCAAGATTATTCCTCTTTGGAAGGTAGAACCTGGTGTCAACTATGCTATGCTTATCACTACTTCGTGTGGTCTCTGGCGTTATCTTATCGGTGATACTGTCAAGTTCACACAGAAAAATCCATACAAGTTTGTCATCACTGGTCGTACAAAGCACTTTATCAATGCCTTTGGTGAGGAACTTATCGTTGACAACGCAGAGAAAGGTATTCAGCAGGCTTGTATTGCTACAGGCGCTCTTGTCAAGGACTATACTGCCGCTCCTATCTTCATGGATGCAAATGCCAAGTGCCGTCACCAGTGGATGATTGAGTTTGCCAAGATGCCAGCCAATGTTGAGGAGTTCGGACTTATCCTTGACCGTTCACTTCAGGCTATCAATTCCGATTATGAGGCAAAGCGTCACAAGGACATCACCCTCCAGCCATTGGAGATTGTCGTTGCAAAGGAAGGACTCTTTGACGAATGGCTCAAGGGTAAGGGCAAGCTTGGTGGTCAACACAAGATACCACGTCTGTCCAACAGCCGTAAGTATATCGAGGAACTCCTTGACCTCAACGCTCAGTAGGCATAGAGTCGTCATTGGCTAAGCCACTTTGTTATTCAGTTTATTCTTTTTGCGTCTATCTCTTTTGATAAAAGATGAAGCATTTCTACACGATATTATTCTCATTCATACTGCTCGTGGCGGGTACACATCTGTTGCTTGTATCATGTGCACGTATGGGAACACCTGATGGAGGACTCTATGACGAGACACCTCCTGTACTCGTGCGTACATCTCCAGCCAATGGTAAGGTGAAGACATCGCCTAAGAAGATTGTCCTTGAGTTTGACGAGATAGTCAAACTCGACAATGCTCAGGCTGTTGTTGTCTCTCCTCCACAGTTGGAAGCACCCGAAATAGAGGCTTACGGACGTAAGGTTACTGTCACTCTTATCGATACGATAAAGCCAAACATGACCTACACCATCGACTTTGGTAACTCTATCTCTGACAATAACGAAGGTAATCCTTTCGGAGATTTTGCCTTCACATTCTCAACGGGCGAAAAGATTGATACGTTTCAGGTGTCTGGATATGTTCTCGATGCTTCCAACCTTGAACCAATAAAGGATATTCTCGTAGGACTATACAAGATTGCCAACGCTGATTCCGACACACAAGTATCGGACACAAAGGGTTGTCCTGACTCTGTCTTCTATAAGAAACCTTTTGAGCGAATCTCCCATACTGACAGCCGAGGTCATTTCGTCATCAAGGGGCTTGACCCAGACGCTTCATACAAGGTGTTTGCACTCAAAGACCAGGATCAGGACTATCGTTACTCTCAGGCGAGTGAGATGCTTGCTTTCACAGAGCGTATCATCAGGTCATCATGCAAGCCTGACCTGCGACCTGATACGATATGGCATGACTCCATACACTATGAGGATATCAAGTATATTCCATACACTCACTTCTACCCAGACGACATCACTCTTCTTGCCTTCAACGAGGACCGTCCTGTACGTCATAAGTTGAAGGAGGAACGTCCAGAACTTCATTACTTTTCTCTCTACTTCACAGCACCAGACGATACACTTCCACTCATCAAGGGACTCAACTTTGACGAGAAGGATGCTTTTGTCGTTGCTGCCAACGAGCGTAAAGACACAATAACATACTGGATTAAAGACTCACTGATATACAATCTCGATACTCTTGAGATGGCTCTACAGTATCACGACACAGATACCCTCGGTGCTCTCGTTCTCTACAACGACACACTCCGTCTCACATCCAAGGTGTCGTACGCAAGAACACAAAAGCTGAAAGCTGATAAGCAGGCTAATTGGGAGAAGGATTATCTCAAGGACCACAAGGCAGAGGCTAAGGCAAAGAAGAAAGAAGGTGAGTCACTCGAAATACCTCCTATGCCAGAGGAGTTCATGGAAATTAACACAAACTCCACCAACAACCTCGATCCAGAAAACAATATGGTAATACATTTCACTTCGCCAGAGCCATTGGACACGGTAGATATATCTAAGTTCCATCTGGGAGTGAGGGTCGATTCATTGACCCATCCTGTGCCGTTCACACTCTTTCCTGACGAGACGGACATACTCACCTACCACTTCAAGGCTGACTGGAAATGTGATTCTTCTTACGTCCTTCAGGTTGATACGGGTGCTTTCGTAAGTATCTACGGTAAACGTATCGAGGGTTCAAAACGAAACATCAAGATTAAGTCTGCCGAAGCGTATGCTTTGCTCAACATAAACGTGAACAATGCTGACACAAGTGCAGTCGTTGAACTGCTCTCCGCACAGGACAAGGCTGTAAGAACACAGAAGGTAGTGAATGGTAAGGTTAAGTTTACTTACCTGCAACCATCTACTTATTATCTCCGTTTGTTCTACGACCACAATGGTAATGGTAAGTGGGACACAGGTGATTACTCTACAGGTACTCAGCCAGAGGAGGTCTATTATCTTAACAAGGCAATATCCGTCAAGGCAAACTGGGACTATGACGAGAACTGGGCGCCTACGTCACTTCCTGTCTTTGAGCAGAAACCAGCAAGGATTACCAAGCAGAAGCCTGACAAGGAAAAGGTAAAGAAAGGACGCAATGCCGAGAAACTTGCGGAGATGGAACGACGCAAGAAACGTAAATAGATGTTGTTTGCCACGGTTCTGCCAGCTAAAAAACAAAAGAAAACATAAAGTTTTTTCAACACAGAGGACTCAAAGAGCCTCTCAGAGAAAAAAACTCTGTTTCCTCTGTGCCCTCTGTGTTTTAGTTTTTAATAATTTTTGTTTTAAAATAAGACAAGCCTATGAGAACAATCATTTCAATCCTCATATTCTTCTGTGCCACAATGCTCCATGCACAGTGTCCGACAGAAAACAAAGCATTCAAGGCTGGAGAGAAACTGACGTATGATCTTTACTTCAACTGGAGTTTCATCTGGGTAAAGGCAGGAACAGCATATTACACCACCCGTAATGCCAAGTACAACGGGCAGGAATGTCTGCGTACTGACTTGATATCTCTGAGCAATAAGCGTTGTAGTGCCATCTTCCCAATGAAGGACACTATCATGGCTTATCTCACTCCCGACCTTGTGCCTCTCTATTTCCGTAAGGGTGCAAACGAGGGTGGTAACTACACCGTGGATGAAGTGTGGTACTCCTACCCAAACAATAAGGTGAAACTGCGTCAGCGTTACCGCAATAAGAAAGGTAAGGTGTCCGACTATGCCTGTGAGAAGAAAGAATGTGTGTATGATATGGCAAGTATGCTCTCCCTTGCACGTTCATTCGACGAAAAAGTCTATTGTAAGAAAGCAGGTCAGCGTTTCACATTCCCACTTGCCACTGGTGATGAGGTCAAGGAAGAGATACTTGAGTACAATGGTCGTAAACGTTGGAAGGCTAATGATGGTGTGACTTACAACTGTCTCCTCTTCACTCTCATCGACGATGAAGACGAGAAGAAGGAACGTAAACTCCTCTCCTTCTATATCACAGATGATGCCAATCATCTTCCTATCCGCATAGACTTCTTCCTCAAGTTCGGCTCTGCCAAGGCTTTCCTCACAAAGAGTGAGAACCTTCGCAATCCTCAGACTTCCATCTACAAGAAGAAATAAGATAACACAGTTCTGTATTTAAACATGATACATATCATACAGAGAAGCCATATGTCATACTGTAAAAACTACTGACACACGGCTTTCTTTAACAGATTACGAATTAAAAACAAATAAACTGCCACTTTACACTTCGTAAACATAATAGTTACGATACGTAAAGTGGCAGTTTACATGCATTAAAATACATACCAATTATTTACATACTGGTCTTATGGCATTACCATCATATCTATAGTTTGAACCATCTATCATTAATTCCTCCACAAAATGTTTGCCTGACTTATCCCATTCTTCTTCATCATCTGCCCATATAAAACCAAATAATAAATGTTTCTCTCACACAGGACTACACTTTCTCCTGCAATGTACTTGTGTTTGTCTTCGACGTACTTGTGTATGTCCTCAATGTGTACTCCAGTACACTGCGCTGTGAACTGTAGTACATAGCGCTGTGTACTCGTGTTCAACAGGCTGTGAACTGCAGTTCATAGCGCAGTAAACTCGAGTTCACGCCTAAATAAAAAAGTGCGTACTGGAAGTTATTGATTGTTAGAGTTATCACAAGCAGCAATCAAATTTGGCTTTTCGTATCCACAAACGATGTTTAACAAGCGTTTAATAGCCGTTTAACAAGTGTTTAACGACTGTTAAACGCATTATTCACTCGATTCTACAAGGTTTTGTGTAGTTTTTTACAACCACGAACCTTTAGCTCCGCAAAGCCAATAACATGAATCATTGTCACGATTAAAACCAAATGGCATTGGCTTCGCCATGCTAAAGGTTCGCATTATTGGCAGACAACACGAGTTGTCTATGTGTAATAAAATAAAAGAACTTGAAGTTCGTGTGTAGAGTGTAATTCGTAATAAAAATCACACACCAAACCCAGTAGAAACAAAAATAAAAAGGCCCTTTACGTTTCACAACGAAGAGCCTTTCTTAATCCTTTAACACATTGTATTAAATAGCATTTAGTGAATTAATATTTATTAGGTCTATTATATTCATTTCGCAATGATGTCATAAACCAATTTTCAGTAATTAAAACCTGAAAAACATTTGATATTTCATTACAAATATATATTTAATTATTCGATTATCAGCAGTATTTCCTAATTATTTTAACATTTTTTGCATTTAAAACGCATATTATCATAAAGGAAACACAAAAATAGAAATTACGCAAGCACTCTGCACGTAAGATATTTTTGTAATATTCTCACAGCATTAGCCTTACGTTCTTCACTGAGTTCATCCACACCCTCGAGCGGATAATGGATGCCAAGCTCCTCATACTTGTATCGTCCCATAGTGTGATAAGGAAGAATCTCAACACGTTCCACACACTTATAGGCAGAAAGATGCTTTGCCAAAGCCGTGAGACGTTCATCATCATCTGTTATACCAGGAACGACGACATGACGAATCCATACAGGCTTATGGATACTTTCGAGATAATCAAGGAAAGCCTGATTATTCCGTCTCGTAACACCCGTATAAGACTTGTGGATATCATCATCAAGCGTCTTGATGTCAAGAAGCACGAGGTCGGTATATTCAAGCACAGCCTTCGCCTTTTCCGTGAATATCACTCCGCTTGTGTCGAGTGCCGTGTGGAAGCCTTCAGCCTTGCATAGACGAAAGAACTCAAGGATGAAATCAGCCTGCATAAGCGGTTCTCCTCCCGTACATGTCACCCCACCCTTACGGATAAAGTTTCTGTATTTCTTCACTTCGTCAAGGAGTTGCTCCGGAGTCCATTCGTACTTGACTGGTGCATTTGGGTTCCACGTGTCGGGATTGTGGCAGAACTGGCACCTCATAGGACAGCCCTGAAAGAAGGCTACAAACCTAATTCCAGGGCCATCAACTGTACCGAACGATTCGAGCGAATGAATACGTCCTATCATATTTTCTATTTATAAGCTATGATTGATTGTACGTGACAATACATCGAGCTGCTGCTCACGAGTAAGCTTAACGAAGTTCACAGCATATCCACTTACACGGATTGTGAGTTGTGGGTACTTCTCTGGATGCTCCATAGCATCAACGAGAAGCTCACGGTCAAACACATTCACGTTGAGGTGGTGACCTCCATCTGGAGTGAAGTAACCGTCCATAAGGTTCACAAGGTTCTCAGCCTTTGTAGCCTCATCCTTACCAAGAGTAGAAGGAGAGATAGCAAATGTATAAGAGATGCCATCGTGTGAGTGCTGGAATGGAAGCTTAGCCACTGAAGCAAGAGCAGCAACAGCACCCTTAGTGTCACGTCCATTCATTGGATTTGCACCTGGAGCAAATGGAACACCCTTACCACGTCCATCAGGTGTAGCACCTGTATTCTTACCATACATGATGTTAGATGTGATAGTAAGGAGTGACTGAGTAGGAATAGCGTTACGGTATGTGTCATGCTGACGGAGATACTCCATGAACTTCTCAGTAATCATGAGAGCAAGCTTGTCTGTGTCATCATCATTATTACCGAATGGAACATACTCGCCTTCCTGCTTGAAGTCAACAGCCAAGCCACGCTCATCACGGATAATCTTAACCTTACCGTACTTTACAGCTGCAAGTGAGTCGGTAACTATAGAGAGACCAGCAATACCTGTTGCACGTGTACGGATAACGTCACCATCAATGAGTGACATCTGATAAGCCTCGTAATCGTACTTATCGTGCATATAGTGGATAATCATGAGAGCATTGACGTATGTCTTAGCCAACCAGCGCATCATGTCCTCATACTTAGCCATGAGTTCATCGTACTCAAGGTAGTCGCCAGTGATAGGTGAGAATGAAGGACCGACCTGCTCACCAGTAATCTCGTCACGTCCACCGTTGATAGCATAAAGGAGACACTTGGCAAGGTTGGCACGCGCTCCGAAGAACTGCATCTGCTTACCAATCTTCATCGGACTTACGCAACAAGCGATACCATAGTCGTCGCCATAGTCAGGACGCATGAGGTCATCGTTCTCATACTGGATGGCACTTGTCTTGATAGACATCTTAGCACAGAACGTCTTCCAGTTCTCAGGAAGATTATTTGCCCAGAGTACAGTGAGGTTTGGCTCTGGAGCAGGACCAAGATTGACAAGTGTATTGAGGATACGATAAGAAGTCTTTGTGACAAGTGTTCTTCCGTCAACACCCATACCACCTATTGACTCAGTCACCCATACTGGGTCACCAGAGAAGAGGTCGTTGTACTCAGGAGTACGAAGGAAACGAACGATACGGAGTTTGATGACCATCTGGTCGATAAGTTCCTGTGCTTCCTCTTCAGTAAGCGTACCTTCCTTGATATCACGTTCGATGAAGATATCGAGGAAAGTACTGACACGTCCGAGTGACATAGCAGCACCATCCTGGTCCTTGACAGCACCGAGGTAACCGAAGTAAACCCATTGAACAGCCTCACGAGCATTCTGTGCAGGACGAGTAACATCAAATCCGTATGCAGCACACATATTGACAAATGCCTTGAGAGCAGCAATCTGTTCAGATGTCTCCTCACGACGACGGATACACTCCTCATTCATCTCTTGAAGGTCGAGACGCTCAAGGAAACGCTTACGTTCCTCAATGAGGTTGTTCACACCATAGAGAGCAACACGACGGTAGTCACCGATAATACGTCCACGTCCGTAAGCATCAGGAAGACCAGTGATGATGTGAGCATGACGTGCAGCACGAATATCCTTGTTATATGCAGAGAATACACCTTCGTTGTGTGTCTTACGATATTTTGTGTATATTTCTTTAGTAGCAGGGTCGAGTTCATATCCGTAAGCCTTGAGAGCTGATTCAACCATATGGATACCACCCTTAGGGAAAATGCCACGCTTGAGAGGAGCATCAGTCTGAAGTCCAACGATAACCTCGTTGTCCTTATCAATATAACCTGCTCCATAAGTATCGAGTGACTGTGGCAAACGTGTTTCTGCGTCATAGACACCCTTCTCGCGTTCCACCTTAAACATATCTGTGAGCTTAGCCCATACAGCCTTTGTCTTTTCAGTAGGACCTACGAGGAATGAGTCATCTCCAGTATAAGGAGTGTAATTGTGCTGAATAAAGTCACGCACATTGATTTCGCGCTTCCACATGTAGCCGTCGAAACTTTCGATCTGATTAGATAATTTCATGAATGTGAGAATGTATATAAAAAATGACTTATAATATTTTCCTTATTGAGTCGCTATGTAATAATTTCGTATAGGGGTAAATAAAATGTGAGAATTGAATTTAAAAAGCCTGCAACAGAAGCAAGACCCTTAGAATTACGATACACTTTGAAATCGACTTACCTTAAATGTGCTGCAAAGGTAATGCTTTTTCACAACTTATCCGAATAAGTGTATGTCTATTTATTCAAGCATAGCGAAAATACTCATTATTGATGAATTATTGAGTCTAACGTGTTCCGCTTAGGTATATTTTACGGTTGTTAGGCTTTAATAGAATGAGGCACATCCGTTCTCTGTTGAAAGTCTCATCTTAGTCAGTAGTGAGTCAGTACTTAGTCAATACTTCAGCTTATTAAAGAAGGCTGCTGGAAATGATTCCAACAGCCTTCTGCATATTACTGTACCTCCCCATTCTCATCATAAGAGTTGTAGAGGAAGTCGTTGTATGGATATTTCTGTACATGAAGTTCCTTAACCTTCTTATACAGTACGTCACGCATAGTGTCGATGTTGGTCTTCTCACGGGCAGAGATGAAGAATGTGCCAAGCGTAGCTCCAAGCTGTTCTTCTGTCTTCTTCTCCTTGATATCATCGTTCACCACGTATGACTTGAGGGATGATGCTGGAGCATCCTCGCTCTTCACCTTTATGTCCTCACTACCGAGACGCGCCATCCATGTATTCATGAGTTCATCCAATGGGATATTCTCCTTAGTACGTGGAGTAAGGTCGTCAGCTTCCTTCTCTATCCAGTGGTAAGCATCAATCTTATTGAAGATATACATCTTTGGCTTGTCGGCACAACCGAGGTCGGCAAGTGTCTTCTCCACCACCTTTATCTGTTCCTCAAAGTCAGGATGTGAGATATCAACAACGTGAAGAAGAAGGTCAGCCTCACGCACCTCATCAAGTGTTGACTTGAATGACTCTACAAGGTCAGTTGGCAACTTACGAATGAATCCTACCGTATCAGAAAGGAGGAATGGCAGATTGTCTATAATGACCTTACGAACCGTTGTATCGAGTGTAGCAAAGAGTTTGTTCTCTGCAAAGATGTCACTCTTGGCAAGAAGGTTCATGATGGTACTCTTGCCCACATTGGTGTAACCTACAAGAGCCACACGAATAAGTCTTCCACGGTTCTTACGCTGTGTTGACTTCTGCTGGTCAATCTCTGCAAGACGTTCCTTAAGCAACGACATACGGTTACGGATAATACGCTGGTCCATCTCAAGCTGAGTTTCACCAGGTCCACGAAGTCCTACAGAACCACCACGCTGACGCTCAAGGTGTGTCCACAGACGTGTTAGTCGTGGGAGCATATACTTGTACTGCGCAAGCTCAACCTGTGTCTTTGCAGCTGCCGTCTGAGCACGCATAGCAAAGATGTCGAGGATAAGACTTGTACGGTCAAGTATCTTGACCTGAAGCACCTGCTCTATATTGCGAATCTGCTTTGCGCTAAGTTCATCATCAAAGATTACCATACCAACTGGTTGTGGCACTTCCTGGTCCTTCTGCATCTGAGCCTTCTGCTTGGCAAGAAGTTTCTCAAGCTTGCGCTGCTTACGACTCTTGGTGTTACGGTACTCATCCTCGTCGTCGTTCACGAAGTAGGAATCGTCTTCCTCCTCCATGTACTCGTCACCGTGACGTGCCTTAGTACCAGTAACGATTGTCTGTTGGTAAGGATTGCCAAGAGCAATCTGTTCTTCCCAATAGGCATCTACTTCATCCTGCTTGTCCTTGATAAACTGAGCAATCTCCTCAAGCTTACCAGTACCAAGATAAGTGACGCTACTTGGTCCGTTCACCTTCTGCGTGTATCGTTTGATTACCTTGGCACCTGCTGTCTCTGCAAGAAACTCCAGTTCGTCGAGGTATTCAGTTGTCTTTCTTTCATTTTGCTGAGGTGTGATAAGAGCAACCAATATGGCTGTCTCTACCTTTGCCTCTGTTATTACGAATTCTTTCATTACTTTAGTTTTTAAGTTTTGGGGTTTGTGAGTTTTTTAGTTATCGCTACGTCTTTTCCGTTTACGTAAAAACAAAAAAAATACTAACTCACAAACTAACTACTTAACCATCTTCAGTTCCTTCTTGAGTTGTCCACGTGGTACTCCGAGAGCTATCGCTCGTTCAAAGTCACGCTTTGCGAGGAACTTATTATTATTCTTGAGATGAATGAAGCCACGAGTAAGAATCATGTTCTTGTTGTCGGGTTGAAGGCTTATTGCCTTGTCAAGGTCCATGATTGCCAATTCCGGTTGGTTGGCTTCTGCTTCTATCTCTGCTCTCATACTGTATATCTCTGCACGGTCAGGATATTTGTCGGCAAGTACCGAGAGGCGTGACATTGCCTCACCAGGTTTACCACATTCCTGAAAGAGGATTGCCACTCCGAGGAGAGCTGTATAGTTATCTGGCTCTATAGATAGCAAACGCTCGTAGTGCGTCTTTGCCTTTGCGTACTCACGTTGCTTGGTATATATGTAACCAAGATACTGGAGTGCCTCCGTGTTGTTTGGGTCAACCTCCAAGATGTTACGATAGTCGATAAGCGCCTTAGTGAGATTGCCAAGTTTCAAGTATAAATCTGCCCTCGACTTGAGGATAGGAACATTGCGTGGTACGATACCCAATGCCAGTTCATAGGAGTTGAGTGCCTTCTGGCTCTGTCCTTGTGCCAACTGTACCTTAGCAAGATTGGCATAGATGAGAGCATTGCGGTAGTCCTCAGGCGCAAGGCGCAAGGCATTGCGGTACTGCTCCTCAGCCTGAGTAAGCGAGTCATGCTGAGCAAGACGATTGCCTGCCTCCACGTACTGTTCGTATGTCTGTGCACTGGCGGTCAGCGTGAGTATGCTAATTACCGCTGCGATACTTATCTTCTTTTTCATCTTCGAGCATTGAAAGGTATGAGTTATATCTGCTTTCGCTTATATCGTGACGCTCCACAGCCTCCAACACGGCACAATGTGGCTCATGAGTGTGAGTACAGTTGTTGAAGCGACACCCGGAAGAGAAGTGGAATATCTCCCTGAAGTAATGACCTATCTCCTCCTTCTGCATATTGAAAGTACCGAATCCCTTTATTCCAGGAGTGTCGATTATGTAGCCACCGTCCTCCACCTCGTACATCTCTGAGAATGTCGTGGTGTGCTTACCTGTATTGTAAGCATCCGAAATCTCGCTTGTTCTAAGGTTCAGATTAGGATAAAGAGCATTGATGAGCGTACTCTTTCCTACTCCGCTGTTACCAGATAGACACACAATCTTGCCTGACAGTTCCTTGCGGAGTTCTTCCACTCCTTCGCCCGTCTTGGCAGATATGCGACGACACTCATAGCCGATAGTTTCATATAGTCGGATTACACCATCGAGATACCCCTGCCATTCGTCATCCACCACATCAACCTTGTTGAATACAAGTGTCACAGGTACTCTATATGCCTCCGCACTTGCAAGGAAACGGTCGATGAACGTGAGCGACGTCTCAGGCTGCGTTACAGTAACAATGAGGAAACAGAGATCTACATTGGCAGCAATGATATGCGACTGCTTGCTCAGGTTGGTTGACTTACGGATAATATAGTTCTTCCTATCCTCAAGAGCTGTGATAAGTCCCTGACGTGCCTGCTCTATGTCGGCATCCGCAGGCTTCTCTGGCGTAAACTCCACCCTGTCGCCAATAGCCACAGGATTTGTGGTACGAATACCACGAATGCGGAAGTTGCCCTTGACCTTGCAGTCAAAGATGTTTCCGTCCTCTGCCTTCACGGTGTAACTGTAACCTGTATTTCGAATTACTAATCCTTTCAATTTCCTTTTGGTTTAATGGTTAAAGCTTAACCTTTAGCCTTTTATCTTTTGATTTGTATCTGAAAAAACGTTACAAAGATACTGCCTTTCAGCGAGAAGGCAAAATAATACGCTTCATTTATTATTTGTTAAGGAATAATGGTTAATAAGTGTTTATATTTGTGTATTTTTAGGTCTTTAGCACAACATTATTTAACAATAACAATGGGCAAGATAATGGTTAATCATGAATTGTAAATTATACAAACGGAGACCCAATCGTGGGTCAGAGACCGTCATCCTAATAACCTCTCAACTGGAGCTTACAAAAGATGAGTTAGTAATTCTTAAATCTTAAATCATAACTATAAAAACTCCACAACTCAACTCTTAACTTTTAACTTATAACTTTTAACTCAGTTGATGGTCACAGCCATCAACTGATGTATCCTGCCTTCTTTAGTTCCTCAGCCACAAGGCAACACTCATCGTACCACTCCTGACCGAAACGACGGATAAGAGGCTCCTTCAGAAATTTGTAAATCGGGAGATTCAACTTCTTTCCAAGCTCACGAGCAGGTTTACACACATCCCAACGATGATAGTTGAGACCTGGCGTACCGCCAATATCCTTGATACGTATTGGATAAAGAGCACATGAGATAGGCTTCTGCCACTTGGTACGTCCCTCACGGTATGCATTGTCAATGGCACACAAGGCACAGCGAGGGCCACGTGTCTTACCGCCATCAAGGGATACATTGTCGTACTTGACGAACACGCAATCCTTATTGTTGATAATCTGAGTCACAAGCTCGCCATCCTTGTCTGGATAGACCACTCCTTCAGCATCTATCTGTTCACGTGCCTTGGCAGGAAGGTCGTTCCACACCACATCACACGCTTCCTCCAACTCTGCTACTTCATCAATAAGCACAGGGGCACCAGCATCGCCCTCAACACAACAAATGCCGTGACACTTGGACAGGTCACAGCAAAACATTTCCTGAAATATGTCAAGGCTTACTAACACGCCTAAAATCTCTACCATATTTACTCTGCTAATAACTTACGACACACATTCTCGTCTTCCTTCAACTGCGTACGAAGCATGTCGATTGACTCGAATCGTTGTTCTTTCCTTATAAACTTAATAAACTCAACACAGATAGACTTGCCATACAGGTCACCTTCAAAGTCAAGAATATGTACCTCGATACTCTTGTCCGTACCATTGTTCAGCGTAGGTCGCATACCTATGTTAAGCATACCGCCATATTTCTGACCGTCAACATCCACACGCACGGCATAGACACCATTGTCAGGCACAAGCTTGTCAGAATCCACCTGTATGTTGGCAGTAGGATAACCAATCTTAGTACCCACATGATAACCACTGACAACGCAACCCTGCATGAAGTATGGATAGCCGAGCACATCATTGGCACGTGTCACATCACCAGCAACAAGTGCATTGCGTACAGCAGTAGAGGAATAGCTACCATCTGGTTCTTCAAGAGCCTGAACCACATCCATATTCATCTCTTTACCATACCGCACATAATCATCAAAGCCCTCACTACGGTCATGACCAAAGCGGTGGTCATAGCCGATTACAAGTACATTGACACCGTAGTCAGTATGCAACTTCTGCATAAACTCACGTGCCGTCAGCTGTGACAATTCACGTGTAAAAGGCATAAGTACAATATCATCCACACCTTCGCTCTTGAGTAGCGTAACCTTTTCGTCACACGTAGTGAGCAAGGCAGGCTGGTAGTCAGCATGCAGTACCTTACGTGGATGTGTAGGGAAAGTGACGACCATAGACTTCATGCCACACCTCATCGCCTCATCCTTCACCTGACGGATGAGATATCTATGCCCCTGATGAACACCATCAAAGAACCCAATTGTTGCTACGTATGTATTACCTAAAGAAAACAAAACATCAACAATATGTGACAAAACATCAATAATAACCTTTAGCACGAATTATCATGAATTTGCCACGAATTAACATAAATTTTTATCCTAAATAATCACTCCACATGTAGAGTCCCATCACCAAACAAATCAACAGAAGAATAAATAGGTTCCATATTCTTATCTACTAACTGACAGTCATTAGAGACTTTATCATAAACCCAACGTTCTCCTTGAAGAGTCTCAGATCCAAAATTAAGTATAATACCTATAGGTTTCTGAGTAAGACGTAAATAATTACATAATTGTGCCCTATGGGCTGAAATTATCTTTGTTGAAGATTTTAATTCCAGAATTATATCTCCAACAATAATATCCATTCTAAACTTCTTCTTCAGCAACACATCCTTATAGAACACATCTACATTTACCTCTGTTTCACAAAATATTCCACGTTTATTAAGCTCATAGGACAATGCTTCTTGATACACAGACTCGAGCAAACCATATTTCAAAACCGAATGTACTTCCATTGCAGCTCCAATAATCTTATAAACCGAATCTCTGTATTTTTTGGCATCCATAAAACTATAAAAAAATAAGTTCTCAATCCATTGACCACATCATTTATCTATTATAAATTAATGATAATTCGTGGCAAATTCATGATAATTCGTGCTTAAAACGTGTTAATTGAAGAACATATATGCAATTATAACCGCTGCCACAATTCCCGCCAAGTCGGCAAGTAAGCCGCAGGTAACAGCATGACGTGTGTTCTTGATGCCTACAGAACCGAAATATACTGCAAGGATATAAAACGTAGTGTCGGTACTACCCTGGAAGATGCATGAGAGACGACCAGCAAAACTGTCAGCACCGAAGGTCTGCATCGTGTCAACCATCATGCCACGTGCACCACTACCAGAGAGCGGCTTCATGATGGCAGTAGGGAGGGCTGGCACAAAGTCAGCATTAAATCCCATAGCATTCACACACCAGTTTATGCCACCAATGAGCAAGTCCATACCACCACTGGCACGGAATACACCGATGGCAACAAGTATAGCCACGAGATAAGGAATAACCCTTACAGCGGTAGTGAAGCCATCCTTTGCACCCTCGATGAAAGCGTCATACACATTCACCTTCTTCACCGCACCAGCAATGATGAAACTGAGAATAATGCCAAACAGGATGATGTTGGCAGCAACACTTGAAACCGTGTCCATCGTGTCCTTGTCCATCTGGGAGAATGCCCATATCACACCTGCCACCAAGGCGCACAATCCACCAAGCGTACCGAGCAACACAGGTTGCAGGAGATTTATCTTCTGGTAAAGGCTCACGATGATGATACCAGCAAGCGTTGCTACAAATGTAGCCAAGAGGATTGGCACAAACACGTCTGTAGGCTGTGCAGCACCCATCTGTGCACGATACACCATGATACTAACAGGGATAATGGTCAGTCCAGAAGTGTTGAGCACAAGGAACACAATCATCGGATTGCTTGCCCACGTGTTGCGTTCAGCCACCTGTGCATCCGTCCAGCCGTTCTTCCTTCCTGACTCCTCGTTTGCCTCCTTGTTCAGTTCCTGCATACTCTCCATAGCCTTCAGTCCGAGAGGCGTGGCCGCATTGTCAAGTCCGAGCATGTTGGCGGCAATGTTCATGAAGATATGTCCCGTGGCAGGATGTCCCTTTGGAATGTCAGGGAACAGACGTACGAACAATGGTGAGAGTACACGCGAAAGAGCGTTTACCACACCGCCTTTCTCGCCCACCTTCATCACTCCCATCCACAATGAGAGCACTCCAGTAAGTCCGAGACTAATCTCAAATGCCGTCTTGGAATTGTCAAACGTAGAATTGATGATATCGGCAAACACACCCGTGTTGCCAAATCCCAGACATTGTATGATTGCACAGATAGCAGCCAGCACAAAGAATGCTATCCAGATATAATTTAGTACCATTATTATAAATGTAAAATTTCAAATCTATGGTCTATGCACAAAGAAATAGACGGAAAACTAAGCTGGTCTTCCGATTACATTTTTAATTTTCTCAATAAATAATTGAGTCGGCTCTATGCAAGGAACAATTTCCTGCTCCGATGTCTGGATATAGCAATTATAATCACCTTCCTCCCTTAGCTGTTGAAGTCTTGAATACAGATGCGACTCTTCGACACTGAAAACGCCAGTAACAACATAATATTGACGAAAACGAATGGCAGCACCACGATGCGTTTCCACTTCAAAACCTCCGTTTATCAGCAAAGCGCACACAGCATGGAAAGCAGCATAATACAATCTGTTTGCTACCATATCCCACATTTTGTTATCCTTGCCAAGACGCGCCTGAACCATCATGGAAAAAGCCTTTTCCAGCTCAAGCGAAACAACCAAGCCCCTCTCTTCGTCATTCAAACTCATAATATAACCACCTTATCATGTTCAACATTCTTTGCGAAAGGAGAAAAATTTAACTCTTTCCACTGCTTCTTCGTATATAGATGAGGCATGACAACCTGACCCAAGCTAAAGCCATAGTCTATAAAAGGAACACTATAACGCTCAAAATCATCATTAGTACGTGTATCCTTGTCCAGCAACAGAAGCAAATCCCAATCCGAATTGTCATTTGCCTCACCTCTTGCTCTGGACCCATAAAGCCACACTTCGCCACCTATAGGGATAACCTTCTTGGCTATCTCACGCAGGTTATTAACCATTGGTATGTCATTATTACGAATCATAAGTACAATAATAAATGTTATTCCTCTGCAAAAGTAAGACATATTATCCTATTTACCAAAGGATAGGGAAACAAACTGCTGCATACACGCCACTTAGCCTGTCTGCACACGCATATACTGTGCGCTATTGTTGATAGTCGCGCGACGGACATTCGACAGCCGATGCCAGCTACTAATGATAGTTGGCGAACGGACTAACGTTAGTCGGTTGTACTTACTAATATTAGTTAGAGGGTGTGACTAATATTAGTCGGATTGTATTACTAATATTAGTTAGATTGTATGACTAATGTTAGTCGGAGCTGCATCTGACTATACACAACAAAAATAGTGCTGCCATCTCACGATGACAACACTATCACAACTATTAATGTATTGAATATGTTTTACGCAAAAAACTTCTATATCTATTTATATTTCCCTTAATATGATATGTTACCAAAGAGAACCGAAGTCGGAATTGCTTCCGTAATCATTACGGCAACGAGCATGTGTATGACCTCCTTCTCCTTCTTCATAATCATCATCCCATGGATCTATATCATCATTAGGACTTTGACATATCATATTTAGAATCTCCACATTTGAAATTTCTGTGATAGGGAAAATATATTCTTTCTTCATTTTTATATTTTTATTTTCTAATAATCTTCTTTACTGTGCCGTCAGAGAACTTAACAATGTTAATACCAGAAACGATACCTGATTTCTTTACACCATTTACATTATAGAACTCTGTTCCTTCTGCTTCCTCCGCATCTGCTTCGTCAATTGCAGTTGCAAGGTCTTCCATAAATGAATCTGACATTGTAGAACGAGTTCTAACGTTAGACGTAGTATTGCACTCACGTGTGTCAATATAAGCACGGAAAGCATCCAAATAGAAATAACTCTTTCCTTTTATCATCTTATCATTTTCAAAGTAATAACACTGATCGGCTTTTTGTGTTCCATCCAAACTACCTACTAACACATTGTTTACATAGGAACCAGTCATGAATACACCATCAGCAGTCTTCTCGCTATTAAGAAGAACATTTGTACTTGGTACTTCTATATTCTCATCAATAACAGAGATCGTAGAATCATTGGTCAACTTCTTGAATATACATGGAGTATTTGCAGGTACAGACGAAATGGTTTTCATCTTAACTTTACCATTCACAAAGCCAGAAACTGTGTACAACTGAATCTTGCCAGCCTCAGACTTCAAAGGAATAGGAAGACACAAAGTTCCATACTTCTCATTTCTGACAACACGCTCGTATGTTACAGTGTTTGCAACGAATGGCTTTGCAATATTGATTTCAACATAATCCTCAACTACGAGGTTCTCACAGTAGTCATCCTTTACAACATTAGTCTGCTTCTCCTCACCGTTTGCAACAACTGTTACGTCGTCACCCTCCTTTACATACACAAGAACATTCTTATTGTCAAAGTCTGTAACGTCAACGACAGTATTTTCAGAAACCTCATCTACATCCTGTAGGTCAACAACATTTACGTTTGAATTTGCCTTTACCACATAGTCGAGGAATGGCTTATCCTCTTCCTTCCATGTACCTGTTACCTTGAGAGTACCATTCTCTACAGAATAGCCGTTCTCGTATGTAGGAGCAACTGGAGTTGTTGTAGAAGCTGTCTCTGGAACAACTGGCTCGATGTAACCTACATAACGAAGCTTGAAGTTGTCGAATGCAACAGATTTAGCATTTGTGTTGCCTACACGTAAACCAACCTTAACCTTTGAGCTGTTCTGGTCGATAGAGAACATTGTGGTTGTGAACTCGCAGATACCTCTTGAGCAGCATGATGAGTTAGCATCAGCAAGGTTGTTGCCTGCGAATATCTCAACATTCTCCACCCTTTTTGTATTATTTGATATTGCCTGAACATCAGCAGAGAGTGTGTAACGACCTACTGGAAGACTGTCAAGTACCTGTGAGATAGTGATAGGATTGAGCACGTCTGCGCTCTTCTTCTCATAGAAACGTCCACCGAACATCTTGTCAGCTGTGCGTACTGTCTTCTCGTCGTAGTTGAAAGACTCACCATTCTCGCTCTCAACAGTCCAAGAAGCGAGAGACTGCTCCTGACAGTCAGCGTCAGGCATCAGGAAGCTGAGATCGATGTAGCTTTCCTTTGTAGCATTCTTAAGAGAAGCAAGTATAACCTCCTTTGCCTCTGCAGCAGCAGCGTTAATCTGTGCAGCAGTTGACTTGAAGTTGTTATATACGTTCTCAAGATTCTTGATATCGATGTTCATTGTACTTCTGCGTACAGAGCGTATAAGTGGCCATGCTGCCATACGTGCCTGATAGGCAGAAGCGATAGTATTCTTATAAGCCTTATAGTCAGCCTCACTCATAAGGTACCATGTAGTACCTCTTGGCTCAGCATCGTCAGCAGGAATGAGTGGAAGCATAATCTTGAAGCTTGCCTCACCACTCCATCCGAGATATGTCTTCTTTCCAAAAGCGTAGTTGTTCTTTGCACACAAACCAGAAGTACCATAAAGAAGGTCGCCTGGACATACGCTTATTCTATAATAATCTGTTCCAGAAATCTTATCGAATGTAAAAACATGACTTGTGCTTGAACCAACATAAGTGTATGTCCATTCTGAATTATGATTAAATGTCTGACCAATGCAAAGATCAACATTTCGGTCAGAAGTAAGACGATAGAGGTCATCGTGAAGAAGGTAAGTGTTGATAGTCCACTTCATACCCTCAGCACCGAAGCCCATAGCCTTAGCATTGCAGTTTGACTCATACTGATACTCTGTACATGGGTACTCAGTTCCGAGGAACTTACCGCACTCCACATTGTAGAGATAAACTTTTGAGCCTTTCAAAGACTGCTTCTTAATGATTCGTGATGTTAGAGTCTTAGTTGTTGTTCCGAGAAGACTCTGAGTTGATGTGCCAAACAATGAGCCTAAAAGTTGCGCTGACACCATCATAGGCATACTTATGCCTGCCAAAACTGTGAATAGCTTTTTTTCGTTCATATTCGTTCACTAAGTACCGGGAACCGAGACCTCATTCACACAGTCTCAACAAAACTTAATTTCCCCAATAAGTTCCCGATAAATAAAAATTAATAATAGCTTATTTCTTGTAGTTCACCTGATAATCTAAATCCCAATGAAAAATGATATTGAGTATCCACTCACATGGAATCTGCTTTATCTTTTCACCATTTCTTTAGAAATCCTTTGCAAAGTTATATACTATTTGTATAATAAATATAATGTTTTCATAAAAATTTGCTATTTTCTCGCCATTTTTAGCAGAAAACCGTCAAAAACACCCTATTCAGATTGCAATTAAAGGGTAAACTTACACTTATTGGTATAAAAAGATAATAAAAAAGAACAATGGAGAGAATAATCGGAATATACAATTACAAAAGGAAGAAAGAGGAATATTCTCTGCAGCCTAAACAAGAAAAAAGGTACAATAAGGTTTACAATATAACAGGATCACATAGGAAACACATAATCACAACCACAACAAAAATAAAGAGTCAAGAGATTGCCCTCTCGACTCTTCAATTTTTTATCGTCATTCAATAAGATACTTAGATACTAAAATACCATTCATTCTTAATATTACCAAAGACTACCCCAACCTTTACGGGAGGCACCATTACTACTTGAACCCTGCTGTCCACGCCATCCACTAGAAGAAGAGTCTAAATATCTCTCACGAGCATCTGCATCATGAGAGTCTCCTCCACCTACCTCGCCACCATAGCTCAAGTCACTTCCAGACAAAACAAATGATAGCAATTCAAGTGAATCTATAATTACACAAGGCTTAATATAATCCTTTTTCATATACTTTCTAAAAGAAACCTATATTCCACGGTTCTAAATGTTCCTATTGTTTTCTTGTTCGTGCAAAAATACAAACTTTTTTTCTATTAAACATTAAACAGCAGCAACTTTTTGCTTGAGCACAATATAATATATACTAAAGTAAACAATTCCATTCAAAAAAAGGTATCAAAATAAACAACCCTTAACCATAATCATTAATACCAATCTGTTTGTAACTCATAGGGGAAGTTTCCCCTATGAGTCTAAAACAGAATTTTTACTTTACATATATCTTACGGAACTTACCGTCAGAGTACTTAACAATAACAACACCACTTATTGGTTCTGTAATCTCCTGTCCATTCATATTATAATAACCGATGATTGTCCTATCATCTTCCACATCCTCAATAGATGTCATTTCATTATTTTCGAGTGGTAACTCATAAAAAGAGAATGAGCGAACATTACTTAAGCCAAGATCCTCTATACGATTACCATTTGCATGGATGTAAGCACGGAAGGCAGCAACATTAAAGTAGTCGGTAGCATGCCAGAACTTATCACCCGAAATGAAGTAATAATCTGACGCTGCTGTCATATCACTACTTGTTGTATCGCCGAATGTTTTCTTATCTAATGTTCCAACAAACACGAAGCCCTGTGCATTTTCGATAGAATCAGCATCCGCAGAAGACACCATAACATTCTCAGACTCAAGACAAATATCTTTTGCTGCTGCATTAGTTTTCTTAAAGATGTATGGCATACAAGTTTCAGCAACTCCTGTTATCTTACGAAGACCAATCTTGTAAGAGTCACTTGAAGGTACAAAGTCATCAAATTCAAACAACTCAAAACCTGTATTCTGAACAGAGTACTCAAATGGCAAGCAAATTGTTCCATACTTTGTTGTCACACCAGAACGACTATAAGATGCTTTCTTCGCAATAAAATCCTCTGGAATCGAAATATTATTCTTATCTACGAGAACATAGTTATCACACTCATCTCCCTCTACAATATTTGAAGTCATGTTGAGAATATGGATATTCTCTTGTCCTGGCTTCTTATATATAAGGAGGTTCTTGTTCGTGAACTTGTCAGCATCAAATGTCATGTCAAAGTCAGTGGCAAAGCCGTCCTCCTTCAGATAGATCGTGCAGACATTCTTATTTGCATCAAGTGAGTAATTGAAATACTCCTGTGCTTCATAAGCAACTGGCCAGTTACCTATATAAGTCAAGACATTGTCATCCAAAGTATAGTCATAATCATCGGCAGCTGAATGTACCGGACCGAGATAACGAAGAGTAAGATTACCAATCTCAACACTTGTTGCATTTGTACCAGTAAGTTTAATACCAACCACAGCATTTTTGTGATTATCATCCACTGTAAAGCGTGGTATTACCACATTATATACATTATATGATGTTGGTTCTATGTCAATGCTTCTGAATGCTTCTTCGTCACCTGCTACGGCAGCAACACCTTCAACCTCGTCGCCACCTGCATAGGCAGATACTGTCAGGACTGCAGCGTACTTACCAGAGCGTAAGTTTGGAATCGTAACAGTAAGCTTAGCATTACCGAGAGCATCATCACTTATTGCTGCATAATGACGACCACCAAAGATCTTATCCGTCACATGATTTGTACTCTCACTATACACAAACTTACCACCCTCATTATTCCATTTATTCAAGGTTGCTTCCTTAAAGTCAATGTCAGAAACGAGATATGTCACATCAACATAGTCATCCACAGTAGCATTGTTAAGCAAGAGTTCAGACTCAAGCTGAACTTTCAATTCTTTAGCCACCTTGTTAATAGCTTCTGACGTTGAAGAAATATTGTTATATACATCCTCAAATCTTGTGACATCCACAGAATATGAACTACGGCGTGCGGAACAATAAATTGGCCATGCCGCCATACGTGCGTCATGAGCGGCAGCAATGGTATTCTTGTATTTATTGTACTGGTTTTCGTCCAATAAACGCCATTTTGTTCCGCGACCAGCCTTGTCATTTTCAGGAATGAGAGGATAAACAACGTCAAATCCAGTCTCGCCAGTCCATCCCATATACGTTGTACCGTATTTACCATTGTATGCACTTGCAGAACCTACATTTACAATATTGGCAGTTGTTCCGAAAGTAGCATCCGCAGGATTAACACATATTGTACTTATGTTTGAACCCTCAGGTGTTGTCACCTTGAACTCGTTATGAGTAGCATTTGTCTCGTACGTGAGGTACTCATACCTTGAGTCACCATTCACGATGTTTGATACATTGAGATATTGGTTATTATACTCAAAAGATCTCATGCCTTCAGTAACACCTCTTGCAGACATTCTCAGTTTCGCACCAGTTGTGCTAAAGCTTACTGGCTTCTTGCTGAGTCCCTTGTTAACATCAGTACAGATAAATGCTCCTGCCTCACAGTTGTAAACATAGACATCACCACCTGTCTTCTCAAGGATGAAGTTATCAACAAGTATGCTATCGCCCGTTGTCAATGACATTTCCAAAGAAATAGTCATTTTACCATCGCTACCAACATCAGAAATAACTGAAAGCCATTCTGGATTTGAAGAAGTACTATAAGCATTTATTGTTTCGCCATTTGAAGTGACGCTCAGATGTGCTTTGCTATTTGATGCTGACGTAACTTTTACTTGAGCCTTCAAACGATATTCACCAGCAGGAAGATCTGTAACAGTCTGACCGATTGAAATTTTTTCCGTAGTAGGTCGTCGATAATATTTCTTAGACGACCATCCAGAATTCCTGTAAAACAAATACACTGAATCATTTTTTGCCGAGAAAATATAATCACCATGATAGATTGATTTTTCATCATCCGTCATTTCACGTACCTTATAACCACAATAATTAGTTTTTAAAAGCTCATACGCATATTCCTCGGTAATTTGTTGTTCTTTATTTGCAGAATTTGAGACAGAAGTAAATGTTGGCGCCCAAGCCTTAGCATTGTTATTCTCCTCAAATGATGGGTCTTTAAGCGAACCTGCAACCTCTGGGAATGCATTCTCGTCATACATATAGTAGAGCTTGAAGTTATTCAGACAGAGCCAATCGTGGTCAATGGCATCCTCACGTCTTACTCCGATTTCGAGAACACCATTTACAGCCTTTCCAACCACAGAGTTATTGTTATAATAACCTTGATCAAAAGCATCTTTTGCTTCACCTAACCACATTGGACGGCCATTATCATCAGTACCAGGTGCATTCTCTGAATACAAAGACTGAATAGGTGTATAATAATTACCTATGATAAGATGAGCACGTGCCTGGTCTGGGTCGTCAAAACCGAATGTAGAAGATGCATTACTTGTTCCGCTACCTTTCTTACCAGCACCATCACGATAGAATCCCTGTGCAGTAAGTCTGTACCATCCATCTGGAAGACCATTAATCTTCTGAGTGATCTTATATGTTTCATAATCTGGCGTTGAGCCATCTGCATTATAGAATACCTCAGCAAGATTAGTTGCACCATCGTATGTACGAAAATCCTTACCAGTACCTGTTCTCCAACCATACTTATCATTTGGAAGTTCATCGTTGTTCGCCAAGAGGTTTGCATTCACAATCTGACTTGTGATATCTGTTCCTTCTGCATCTCCAATACGGATAAGGTGGAAGTAGTTCATCTTTACGCTGACGTCGTTGCCGTATGTTTTTTCGAAACTGAGACCAACGGTCACATCACTTGCAGTAGGAACAATGAATGTGAACTGAGGATTTGTTGTCTGCCATTTTGAACTTGGCACGTACATCCTCTGCATTCTATCACCTATCTTTGCGTAAAGACAAGTGATTACATTATTTGTTGCACCATTTGCAGACAACTGATATGCACCAGCAGGAAGACTTACAGTCTGATTTATATCATTTGCGTAAATACAATTACCAGTACTATTACTTTCCCATACAGTATTTGTTTGTACATAATTTCCATGTCCTAAACCTTCCACAAGACTGATTGTTGCATTCTCAGTATGAGCCCAATGATTCCATCCATCAGAGAAGTCTGCATTCTCAAGATAATCATCGCTTGAAATCAGGCGGAAATTATCTACGGCAACACGGTATGTAACATCATTATCCCATGTAGGACCTAAATATTGGCTATTATTTTCTCCATAGTTTACGCCTTGGACGTCTGAATAGAAACCGACTTCAACATCTGCACTTTCCTGAATATTGAACTCTAAAGTGTAACGGGATTCTGGTCCATAACAGAACTGATCAAATGTTTCATTACCAACCTTAGCGTAAATATGACCGATTCTGTCCATAGCAATCACATCAGCAGAAAGTACATAAGTACCCTTAGGGAGGTTCACAACTTGGCTGATTCTGTGAGTTTCCTTATCATAATTATTGCAACCTGTTCTCTCTGCACAAAGACCACTACCTTCAAATCCATTCTCACCACCACAGATAGAAGGAGTGAATCCATTATTTGTTGTCCAGCCATAGTCCCAAGTACGCTGTCCCTGTGGAACTGCAAAGTACGCATTTGTGAGGTAAGCATCCGCAACACCCTTATCCGCATTAGTCTGACGTATCAGTCTAAAATTATCAACGGCAGAAATAACTTCGTCATCATTTAAGTCATCAACCACATATTTATATCCAACACGACATGTAATTGGCTCTGGAACAAAGAAAGTAAATGATTTATTGGTCTTTGTGTCGATATCAGACAATTCCAATGACCAAATATCTACATTATTTGTTTTAGAAATAAACAGTGTACTCTTACAATTCTTTGAAACAACATCTGCACTAAGTGTATAGATACCAGCAGGCAAAGATGTCAACTTCTGATATATGCGTCCTGTTGTTTTACCTTCTACGTTAAGACGATTACTGGTCATTCCACGCTGAACAGCATAAAAGCCATTGCCTTCATACCCGAGAGAACCTTCCTTTTCATATCCTGCAATAGCATGTGAATAATTTGTTATTGACCAGCTCTTTGACCAAGCATTAGTTTGGTGAATAGCAAAGTAAGCATTTTTGATTATATCGTCTGCCACACCGTTATCAGTCAAAGGAGTTATGGATTTTACAATAGACCATATCTCGCCTGTCACATCGGAATCCCATTGTACACGAACAGTAATATTTCCATTAACGGTATATACTGGAATAAAATATGTCTCAATATTATTCGTCAAAGGTTCTGATTGACCTTCAACAAATATACTTGCATTACCATTACCTCTTCGTCCCTCTACCTCAACCAAATAATAGCTCTTTTTTGTCAATCCGACAATCTTAATTTGGTTATAGCTGGCACCATTGGTATTTGCTTCATTTGTATAAGCATACCAGCGGTCTCCAACCATGCTTGTCTTAATTGGAGTCTGCCAATATGCACGCACATTTTTGCCCAAAGAGCTAAACGACTTTTCTAAGCTACGTGCAGAAATATCATCATGCTGTTTCTTGGAAATAAACTGCCAAGTGTTGTTCTCCTCATCTATTGAATACTGAACACCCTTACCATCCGACTGAAGATAATATTGACGCCTTGGTACTTTTTTTGTTATAAAAGAAATGTTATATATATTATTAACATCATTGTCGTCGTCTTCGATTTCTTCTATCTGCCAAGGCATCGTTTTTTCACCCCAAGTTGACATTCCACCAACCTCATAATATACATAGTAACGGGGATTATTGTTATAACTCAATTCTGCGTTGAGTTCATCATCTTCGAAATCCACATTAAACAATGTAGAATTTTCAATATCATCCTTTACTTCGCTAATTGCTGTAAGATAAGCATTATACTCTTTCGTATCTCGCTTCAGATAGAAGTCACCAGAAATAGCCTTTTCTGGAGACCATGTAATCATATTACGCGCTTCAATATCATCTTGTGATGCAATAGCTTTAAGAGAGAAACATGCATCCACCTCATCAGTAGTATCAAAAGAAACAGTAATCTTGTTTCCTGTTACAGGCACCTCCAACTGGTACAACTTTGTCTGTTCTGTCAATGGCTCTGAATACACACCATTAGCTACAATCTTGGTAGTACCAGAACCTGTTTTCTTTGCGTATATCTCAAGAATATATGTTTCGTTGTTAATTCCAGAAACGGTAAATGAAGTACTTGTAGCTGTCAGATGCTGCTTTGTCATCCACATACTCTCGGCATCATCATATATAGTGGAATATGTAAGCCCCTTAACAAGAGCATACTTAATGCCTGTAAGCTGTGATTCTGCTTCCAATCTTTTTGAGATATTAGTTGGATACGTACCTTCTACCTGCTTAACAGATATTAACTGCCAAACACGAGAGTCGTCGGCATAGTCATTTACATTTGTCTCCGCGTAAGCAATAGAATTATTTGAATAATTATATTTTATCGTAAAATGCGTATCATCGAGCCCAATATACGAATCCCTTCTGTTAAATGTATAACCAGATTTTGATTCAACCCAGTTAAAGTTCCATTTGTTAGAACTTGTACCCCATTTTCCTGATGTTTTATTACTATTTATATAGTTGGTTTTACCATTATTATCGTATGATATATTAAACTCATTATTGTACGTGTCATTCTGTTGGTAGTCAAATGTAAAAACAGTTGCATTGGTGTGTCCAGACACCAATTTACCATTTGTGCCATTTGCAGCCATGAATTTATTGCCAGAAAAGCACTTAATATAGTAATATCCGGAGAAATTTTTCGTATAGTCTTCTCCAGTCCAATTTAGCGTTTGAGCATGTGCTATTCCCATGCCAAACGCAAAAGTCACCATAGTGACCAATAAAGATTTAAAATTTCTCAAAATCATATCTTGTTCATTTCTTATAATCATAACTATAGCGAGCAAAACAGGGTTTAGATAATCAAATACAAAATGTCGTTTTTTGATAATCCGTAATTGCTCAAATCTAATTCTAGTTCACTATTTCATTAGGATTAAACAGCCAATCCACATAATTTGTGCAAAATTAGTCAGATTACGCATTATAAAAAAATAATTGACGAAAAATCAAGTGGTACAATCGTGATTTTTAAATATTATAGCACACAAATAAATAAAAATGAACACCCGAGATTACAATACCTACGTTCATACAACAAAGAAAACAAACAAAAAGATGGATAGTTGCCTAAGCAACTATCCATCATATATTATATATCAATCACTATTTTAGTTAGCTACGAATACTGGGCGAATCATAAGTCCCTGATATCTTGGATTAGCAGAAAGACCACGAGATGTTGATGTGAAATGCAAGCAGTAAGCGTTTGAGTAATTACCCTCTGGCACCACGTTTGCTGTCCAATAGAAGCCTTCTTCAGAACTTACTGTACTTGTACCATCTTTCTTTCCTGATACAGGAATAAAAATAGTTCTTGCGCGATTGGTTTTATTATATACATTATAACCATTCTTTGAACTATCCCATTCCCAGTCACACTTATCGATAAGCTTCTGGAACTCGGAAGAAGTTGGAATACGAGAACTACGATTTTTACGATATGCGATATCCTCGTATTTATAATCTTCAGGGATTATTGAGGTAATACCATCATCAGCATTATGATAAAGCTGCTCGTCATAGTTTCCATTTTCACAATAATCGTAATTATTCCATGAGTAATCGCCGGATGCTGCTGGTGAAATCATTGCCCAAGCATAATAAGAAGTTGACACATTCTCCTTTGCCCAATATACGCCATCACCTGTTCCCATATCGACGTATTCCTTGTCAGCAAACTCATCTGTAAGGTGTGTAAGAGTAGCCTTCCAACGATATGCACGACCTGCTGATGTTGTCTTAGAGTTCAACGTTGCACTATAGCTTTCGCCATTAGTATCTGTAGCTGTCACCTTGACCTGACCTGTTGTCGTTGGCATGATGGCAATGTAGAAAGTCAATTCCTGATTTGCTGCAGTAGCGGCAACGTTGCTCAATGCCAATGAAACGGAAGGTGTCATGGCATTGTTATCCTTTACCAACTGTCCTGTAGCCGCATTCATCTTTGCCGCTGTACAGAATGTCTTATCTCCATTTACATTAGCGAATGTAAGGTTAGACAATGTAGCCGCATTAGGCATAGTGAGCTTAACCTGAATGATTGACATGACGTGGTGGAATTCAAATGTAACGCTATTGTCCTTTGGGTCATACTCTGATGGTGTTGCAAACATATAGTCGTATGATTCACCAATATGACTTGCATTATCATCGCCAGATTGTGCCTGTCCGGCAAGGCTTACAGGAATCTGGTCGTATCCATCATCAAGTGTCATAGAACCCTGAAATGGATAATAGGCTGTATATGTACTACCGTCACGGAGTAACCAAGGACCTCCATCAAACTCGGCATAATCACCACTTTTTACGGACGGACCAGAAACAACATGTCCAACTTGTGAGCCACTTACAGGTGCTATAGGAAACACTCCAATTTTTTCATTATTATCCCAAGCAAAAGTGATACCAGAAGATGTAGGTGTTAACACCGTACGAGTATCGGCATCGTCATACTTATAACTACTGATTGACAAACGTACTTTCACGTTGTCTTTATATTCTGAAGTATAGTCATCTGCAGAACAACTGAACAGCAATGCTGTCAGCATAAAAGGAATTATTCGTTTAATCATAGAAGAACATTTTTCATTAAACATATTCACAGTAACAATCTCACTAAAAACTTAACGTACTACGACGTTCACGAGCACCATTATCTTCCCATCTCATTTCATCATCAAGTTTAGTCTTAATTCTGGCATTATCAGGATCAGGATTCTGGTTAGAACCTGCCAATATGCTCATGCGAATACGTCCAACACATTCATTCATCATAGGCTTGCTATAAATCTTATTCTTTTTCATACAATACAATTATTTTAGTTGTAAATAGTAGTATTATCCTTCATATCAATTCTTTTTGCAAATAAAATCATTTTTTACCTTGCAAAGATTATTTATGGCTGTAAATTTACAAAAAAAGACAATTATATCCATATTTTCCACAACATAATTTTCGTTTTTTCTCATATTCAACAAAAATGCTTCCGAATAATCCCATTTTAAAAGCAAAAGAGAAAAATTAAAATAAACCATAATGACATAAAACTTCATATCACTTCTTTACATTTTTTATAAACAGAACGTACCATCATCTCAATGTAAAAGAGTTATCCTTGTCTTTCTCTTACATTCCTGTTTGTTTCTCCAAGAAAAGTAAGGAGAAGATAAGGGAATATAAGGGAAAAAGCAAGGGAACGTATTTCATAAAGTAAGGGAAAATGCGGTTTTAGCTTACGCCATGAACGGGCATAGGGGCAAAAATGACACGAAGGATTTACGAACCATTAACGAAGGGTTAACGAAGGATTATCGAAGGTGACAGAATGGAAGCTTTTGCTGTTCTTTTGTAAACACTATGTCACTTGGCTTTTCGGGTTCGTGCAAAGCATCAATACGGTATGATTTACACGAAGGGTGTGAGTCGGCTGATTTTTCGCAAATCTTCCGCTTTGACTCTGCTGTTTCTCTGCTAATCCTCTGCTATTTCTCTGCTATTTCTCTGCTAAATAGCGGAGTCATAGCGGACTCATAGCGAAGGCATAGCGGAGTCATAGCGAAGGAGGAACGAAAAAACACGGGCGAAGATTTGGTCATATTGACAGGAATCCGTATTTTTGCATATTATCATCACAATCAATCCATATTATCATCACAATCGATCAAAAGCTATGAGAGAACTAAGAGACAGAGAGATATGTATTCTTGAGGAACAGGGATGTATGGCAGAGGACTGGAGCGACATCCTTGTGAGTGACGACTTCACCACCGACACGATGCACAACGTGGCGTTGTACGGTCATGTGGAATTAGGAAGCATGATGGGAAGCATAGAGGTGGAGGAAGGTTTTCTCCGCCGCTGTGGCATACGTAATGTTTCTCTGCGAAATGTGTGCGTGGGCGATGACTGTCTCATAGAGAACATTCATGGTTATATATGTGGATATAATATTGGTAATCATTGTCTTCTGACTAATATCGGCACTATGACGTGTCAGGAGGATGCAACCTTCGGTCAGGGCAAGACTATCTCCGTACTCAACGAGGGCGGAAAGGGTAACGTCACGCTCTGTGAGGAACTGACGGCTCAGATTGCCTGGATGATGATTAACTTCCCCGACGCTATGCGTCGAATGAAGAATGAAGAATGTAGAATGAAGAATGAAGAATGCGGAACCCATAACTCAATCGGTTCATACGCTCGCATCGTGAATGCCAAGGACATACGCAACGTGAAGATTGGCGACTATTGCGAGATACAAGGTGCAAGCCGTCTCGACGACTGTACCATCATGAGCAACGAGGATGCCTGCACGTTCATCGGCACAGATGCCGTCATCAAGGGTTCTGTCATAGCTCCCGGTGCAACTGTGACAGATGGAGCTAAGGTGTATGAGTGTTTCGTGGGTGAGTCGGTTCACGTCGGCAAGGGATTCTCGGCTGAGGCGAGCCTCTTCTTTGCCAACAGCTACATGGACAATGGCGAGGCGTGTGCCGCCCTCTGCGGACCGTTCTCCACTTCCCACCACAAGAGCACGCTCCTCATTGGAGGCGCTTTCTCGTTCTACAACGCTGGTTCGGCAACCAACCAGAGTAACCATGCCTACAAGATGGGACCAATCCATTGGGGTATGCTCGACCGTGGTGCCAAGACAGCCAGCGGTTGCCACATCCTATGGCCTGCTCACATAGGTGCTTTCTCCATGGCAATGGGTAAGATACAGACGCACCCACAGGTTCACGCCATGCCTTTCTCCTATATAATAGCAGATGGCAACAAGACCTACCTCGTGCCTGGCATCAACATACGTACCGTGGGTACATGGCGCGATATCAACAAATGGCGCAAGCGTGACCTACGTCCGCTCTCCTCACGTAACGACATCATCAATTTTGCTTTTCCTAACCCTTATCTTATACAGAATGTGCTTGAGGGACGACGCATCCTCAAGGATTTACTCCATAACTCTGAGGGTAACTCTGAGGAACAGAGCGTACAAGAATATGCGTATAATGGCACATTTATCAAACACGATGCTGCGGTACGTGGAATACGTTTCTACGACCTCATCATCCGTCTCTTCCTTTTCGAGTATTACACACACAAGAAGGTCAGCGATGCCGTTGCACACCACGACCGTTGGTTCGACATCTTCGGCATGCTTACTCCTAAGCATGAATTAGATACAATCATTCACGATATCAGCACAGGCGACATAGATTCCCTATCTACACTCCAGCAAAGACTACAGGAAACACACGACGCCTACCCTCTCCATTGTGCAGAATATGCCGAGTATCTCATCTCCATACTCAGCGAAGAAATATCCAATCCAGACACTCTACAATATCAATCCGAGCAAGCACATGACGAATGGCTTAATCTCATCGCACGAGATGCCGAAAAGGAGTACCAGATGGGCGATGTGGACAAGGAAACGCTCGACGCTTTCCTCAACAGCCTCGCACAATAATAACTCCCCCAAAACGCACACAGCCGCACAAAGCGGCAAGATGTTAAAGACAAGCGAAGCGGCAAGATGTCCGTTACATTTACTCATAGAACTGCTGGCGTTTGAGCCAGAGCTTGAAGAGAGAGTCGTTGAAGGACAACTCCTGCCCGTCTATGTCGATAAGGTCCTTCTTCAGCAGAGCCTTCTTGACCGACTGGATATTGGCAGAAGACTCCAGACGATACTTCTTGATTACCTCCTTGCGACTGAAACCAGAAGTCACACCATTGGCAAGCGCACGCAAGAAATTAAGCTGATGCTCAGACAATTGTTCCACTTCTCTCTGGAAGAACACCTTATTCTGCTCCAACAAGTCATCTATGGCATCAGACACATCCTTATTTGCCACAACCTTGTCAGATTTATACCACACCACCCATGCAAGATGCTGCACGTATGACGACAGATTTTCTGTTGCCTCACATATCCTTGTTGCCTGTTCCTCAGAGATAACCTTACCCGTCTCACGGAACTTGGCACAGATAAACGCTACCCATTCATCCGTAGGTATCTTCTTCAAAAACATCATGTCACCAAACTTGTAGAAAGGCATCCCCTTGTCATTAAATATATTCTCCATAAGATGCTTCTTACTTCCGAACATACAATAGGTTACATTCTGCTGATGCTGCCACACAGACCTGAGCTTCTTCTGGAATTTCAAGGAGTCAGAGAAATCCGCAACCTGTTGGAACTCATCAATACACACCACAATACGCACGCCTTTCTTCTGTGCAATCTTCTCAGGCAACTGCAAGATGTCCAGCTCGGTATCATCCTTTGGACTCCACTCAAACGACAACGTAAAGTCATTCATTGGGTCAGAGCCAAACGAGAACTTAGGCGAGATATTCGCAAGAAACATCTTGACCGTCTCGACCCACTCGTCCAGTTTTGACGATGTCTGCCTGACCACAGCCGTAGCAAAGGCGTGGTAAAACTCATACTCCGACTTACATTGGAACACATCAATAAAGACAGGAATGATTTCACGATTATCCATCTCTCCCATGACCTTCTTCACGAGCGAGGTCTTTCCCCACCTACGAGGCGAGATAAGCACCGTGTTTATACCATGAGTAAGATTGGCAGAAAGACGCTTCGCATCCTCTGTCCTGTCTGTAAAATATACGCCCTCAACAGCCTTGCCAAAGACGAACGGATTTTCCATTGCCATACGCACAACTTATTGGTTTACGGTTGCAAAGATAAGTAATAAGCTTATTAGTAACAACTTTATTACTAACAAAGTTATTACTAATCCTCAAAAACATACATTTTCCGCCTTTCGTCGTGGCTTTTAACAAGAAATTTCGACCTGTACGGTTGAAACTGTATGTTGTTTTTTGCCGCAGTGCGGCCAGTTAAAAAAACATGGTAAAAACCAAATAAAATCAAAAAAACATGTTTTTTCTTGTTTTTGTTCTGTTTCTTGACTGTTTTTTTAATATGCACCTTTGTGCAAAACTACAACCGTACAGGTCGAGAAATTTTCCACCTCACGGTGGATTCTTTTGTTAAAGAACGGAAATTCACAACTTTTCTCCGAAGGTGATTTGTGATAATTGTTAATGCACCTTCGGTGCTGCTTGGGCACGAATTATCACCAATTGACCACGAATTATCAAAAATAATTAATGAAGATTCGTGACTGATTGGTGATAATTCGTGTCTTTAATTTGCAGCCATCATGTAGCAGGTTTTCACCCAAAATTCAGTCGAAAGACGACAATTTTGACCTCGACGAACAAGCAAAGCGAGTTATACTTCACACAGTTAAACCAACAATATTTGCACGTAAATTGCAAACTCAACATGCTAAATTCGTACATTTCTATCACAATCGACTAAAAAAGAACGATTTTTTGTCTTTATATAATGTGGTTTGGATGAAAAACCGTAATTTTGCACAAAATACTTTGGGTGAATTGTACACTTACGAGACATCCAACCCAAAACTATGGATTAAATAATTTGGACATAAATATGCAGACCTAAAAAATGAATGAACAAAGACAATTAGACGAGAGAATGAATTGAAATATGGAACGGCTGATGGCAGAATACAAGCCATGGGCAATTCTTCAAAAGGTAAAAAAGAAAATTAACAATAAAATTATCAAATTAAACATGAAAAGGAATCTACGTAATTTGTTGATTTTGGCTACAGCCATTTTCAGCATTTGTGGAAGCGCCGAAGCTCGTAGCATCAAGCCGACGAGAGCAGCCTCATGGTTGCCAGCACGGATGACTGCTGCCCCAGGGGTAGAGGATAATACCACCTACTCTGCGGACATTATCGAGAGCGGCGAGTACTACATCCGTAACTCCGAAGCAGGAACATTCTTCTCCGGAGGTAACTCATGGGGTACACGACTTTCGCTTAAGTCTGCTGGTGACCGAATCAAGGTAACCCGCATTGGCGAAACCGAGGGTTATATCTTCGAGGACTTGTCACTCGTGGATAAGGGTACTGGTGCGCAGATTGGTGAAGCTGGTTCAGTCGATATCTTCATCGACCAGACATCACCTGCCGAAGGTTACAAGTTCCACAAGCTTACTGCAGAGGAAATTGCAATCATCAACAAGGAGGATGGAGCCAACTTTGGTGAAGGTGTGGGTCAGACCTACTACTACATCTACTACGTCGGCAAATACTCCAAGAAGACAGTCTATCTCACAGAAGACGTACCTGCTGAGTCAGGTCACTCACAGATTTCTGGTAAGGAGATTGACCCTGAACTTGGACGTCCAGACAAGCACGCAGTATGGGAGCTCTTCACTCGTGAAGAACTTGCAAAAGACCTCTTTGAGAACGCAACTAAGGAGGATTACAAGAGTGCAACGCCATTCCTTGTAAACCCAGACTTCTCACGTAACTATCACGCAAGTGGTCAGGCAACTACCAACAACGGATGGAACAACGAGAAGAAGATTGGTGGTATCTCAGGATGGAACGAGAACTTCGTTGCATGGGCTGACCATCAGGCATTCGACATCAACCAGACAATCACAGACCTTCCTAACGGAGAGTATGCACTCGTGGCATACGGTGTCTATGATGCAACAGGTCCTGGCGATGGCGAAGACCCTTGTTTCTACGTCGTTGCAGGAGGTGAAGAATCAAAGAGTAAGTTCACAAACTTCACAGGTATATACGCTACCGAACTCTCCATTGCAGGAAAGGTTGCTGCCAACGTAGCAAAATACCGTCTTGACACTATCAAGGTCAAGATTTGGGACAACACACTCAAAGTCGGATTCAGATGTGGACGTTCAGACGTTTACTCAACATTCGATAACGTACAGATTATCTACTATGGTCCTATCACAGACCTTACTACACTCATCAAGAAATATCAGGCTGTAAAGAATCAGGCGGAGAAACTTGCAAAGGGAACAAGGCCAATGAGCATTGAAGCAAAGAACAAGCTTCAGACTGCCATCAACAATGTCCCAGACTTGTTTGACGGAAAGGCAACAACAAATGCCATTGCTGAGTTATCCAATGCCGTAACATTTGCACAGGCATCAATAACGCTCTATAACAGCCTCGTAAGCAAATACGAGACAGAAGTAAGCAAGCTTAGTGCTGAGGCACAGGCTTACTACAACGAGAACGTCAAGACTCCAATCATCGATGCAGGTATTCTTGAGAGCGAAGACCAGCTTATCAAGGGTCTCAAGACTGCTCAGATTATCGACAGGGGTAAGAATGCAGATGTCACAGACATTGCAATCATCAACCCAGATTTCGAGCTTGGAGACGGAACAGGATGGTCTCTCGATGATGGTGGTTCTTTCGGTGGTGAAACAAGCGTAAAGGATCTTAACAATCCTAACGAAACACGTTACGCCATGTCTGCACCCGAAGGAGAAGACTACAAAGTGGATGCTCACCTCTTCAATACATGGTATCCAGGTGGTGGTTACCCTATCTATCAGGACATTCCACTTGCTGCAGGTACATATCAGTTGAGTGCTCTCATGGCATCAACACTTAATACACACTTCATACACCTCACAGCAAATGGTAAGACTGAGACAGTTGTATCTGACGAAGAATCTAAAGGTAAGGGTATCACACTCACATTCGACGTAGATGATGCAGCTACAGTAAGAATTATCGCATGGGCTTCAATAGGAGATAACGTAAATTATGAGGACGGCAATCACGCTTGGTTCAAGGTCGATGATTTCCACCTTATATATAAAGGTCCTAAGGATCTTTCCGAACTCGTTGCAGACCTTGACGAGCAGATTGGTAATGCAGATGCCCTTCTCAAGAAGGCAATGAACGCAGACATCAAGCTCGACCTCCAGAATGCCAAGCGTAACGGTACCAACGTACGTACAGGAAGCGAGAAGCAGATCAAGGATGCTATCGTCACTCTCAAGACATGCATCGCTGCTGCCCAGAAGTCTGTAAACATCTACGACAACATCGAAACCGTGATGAAGAAGGGACAGTCTCTCGATGCAAGCGGTGTTGAAGCATTCAACAAATTCATTGAGAAAGTACAGACGGCATGGTCAGAAGGAACGATTACAGATGGTGCTGCTGAACTCCAGGAAGCAAACTCACAATATATCGCAGCCATCAAGCAGCAGAGCACTCCAGGTATAGAGATGACTCAAGCTGTAAAAGACTGGGAGTGTAACAGCGGTTATGTAAAGGGACAGTTTGGCTGGAACGAGCGTGCACAAGCTGTTGTCAAAGGATGGTATATATATGATCCAGAAAAGCAAGAAAAAATATCTCTCAACCAATATTTCCATGTAAATACTTGGTCAAATGAGGCAGAGACAGGTTTTGATGGTGGAACACCAATGACTATTCCTTTCACAGAGTTCTGGAGTGATGCAGGAGAGAATTATCTCGGCAATCATCATATCGAGATTAAACACGATGGAGAGTCTGGATACCGTCCAGGTCGTTACACTATCGGTATCATGGCACGTCTCGGACAGTTTGCGGTAGATGGAGAAGCTCCAACAGGCTACAAGTTCTATGCTAACGAAGTAAATAGCAAGACTCAGTACCGTAAGTCAGATGGTGCAAACTTTTATTATGCATTCGATGAGATTGACATTCTTGTTGACGAGGACGGAAAACTCGACTTCGGCTTCGAGCTTGATCACCCTAACTTCTCATGGCTTGCATTCAAGATGCTCAAGCTCGTTTATCAGGGCGACTCATACTCTGACGAAAGTGTAGCAAACCGCATCAGCTCAACTACAGATAAGTATATCGGTCGGCCAATGAATGCCGAAGTTGAGGACAATCTCAAGAAGGCAATCAACACATTCAGTAGCGAACCGACAATCAAGAATGGTAAGTTACTTGACAAAGCAGAAAACGAGGCTGAAGCTTCTTTGAAACTCTACGAGCAGATAGAGGCTGATATCCAGAAGTATGTAGATAAGGAATCTGAATATACATACAATGGCATTGTAGGATTTGACGAGACTGGTCACTTGGAGTTTACCAAGAAGATTAACGACCTCCTCAAGCAATACGACGACAGAACGCTCACAGAAGACAACAAGGATGATGCAAAGAACGCATATCTCGAAGGTCTCCTCAGTCAGGGAACAGGTGACTTCACAGAACTCATCGTCAACCCAGGATTCGAACAAGGAATGACAGGATGGACATTTGATGAAGGTGGAGACTCTGGTTCAAAGAGTTTGAGCAATGAAACTTATGAGACCACTGTTGATGACAGCAGCGTTCAACTTGGAAACCAGATTTTCAACATCTGGAAGAGCGATGAACCAGCTGATGGAGGTGGAATGCTTAAGCAGACCATCAAGGGTCTTCCTAACGGTAAATACCGTATCTCTGCTTACGTTGCAACATACAACGATTACTACGTATTCCTCCACGCTAACGATGTTCATGGCGAGGGTGTTAACAATAACGATCCAAAATACGACAGGTACGAGGCAAAGAAGCACGCTAAGTATGCTGAAGTTGAAGCTAAGGTTACAAACAAGCAGCTCAAGTTCGGTGCTATCGGTGGTGTAGGTTCTGAATACCCAGATTATCCTAATCAGATGGGATGCTGGTACAAGGTAGATAACTTCCGCCTCGAGTACCTCGGAGCTATTGACAATACAGACTTGCTCGACAAGCTTAAGCTCACTATCGAGTACGCAAACCAGTTCATCCATGAACCGATGAACAAGGACTCACTTGCACTCCTTTCAAATGCTTACATAGCAGCCATAACTGCTAATGTAAATACTGATCAGGATGACATCATACGTATCGACAAGGAGCTGAGAGCATACGCTAACCACACTAAGAGCTCTATCGAAATCTACAAGAACATCAAGACTTATCTTGATCGTGCTGAAAAGCTCGACGCTGATGGTTATAAGGCTTTCAACAAGATTGCTGCAGATGTAATCGCTGCTTACAAGAGCGGTACCATCACAGACGGTAAGGAAGAGATGGGCATACTCGAAGACAAACTTCGTATTGCAACCAAGGCTCAGACATCACCAAATAGTGACTGGACAGGTGCCATCTACAATCCAAGCTTCGAAAACCGTATGCAGCACTGGGATAGTGAAGGCACATACAAGCCTTTGGAGTCTATGCGAGCTGATAACTACCCATGGGCAGGTACATCAGGCAGCCGCTACGGATTCCGCAACAACTCCGACAACGTACCTCAAAAGGTCAAGATGTTCCAGAACATCGACTCTGTCTCAATAGGTGTTTACAAGCTCAGGGCTACTGTATATACAAATTCAAAGACAATGAGCTTGTTCGGTAACGACCTTACGGTAAATGTACCACAGAGCGACAATCCTGACGAGGCAAAGGAGATTGAACAGATTGTTGTGTCTTGGGATGGTAAACGTATCACTCTCGGTGTTATTGGTTCACTCATGGGTGGTGAGCAGCTCCGTATTGACAACATCCGTCTTGAATTCGTATCTAAGGAACTTAACCTCGAAAAAGAAAAGGTTCCAGCAGATATTCCTATGAACAAGCAGACACGAGAAAAGCAGGACAAGATGTTATTGGCATTCAGGTATAATCCACAGCCAGAAAATCTGATGGACGCAATCAACGCAATCAACGAGGCTAAGGAATCTGCTGCTGCATATGCAAAGGCAAAGGTCATCATGGACTCTTGTGTGAACTACATGCAGCACAGCAACGTATATTCTCAGAGGGCAATGGACTATTGTATGCAGGTATTCAACCCATTCTATGAGGGATGGCAAAATGGTACGCTGACAAATGAGAAAATTGCCGAGATGACATACGATATATACCAGAATGGATTTGAATTCTTCAATGACCAGTTGGCAAAAGATTTCACTTCTGACCAAAATATAAGAGAGAAATATCCAATCCTCTACTACATCTTCGATGCTTGGGAGATTGACAAGAATGGAATGGGAGAATATAGAGGTTCTACGGACTACTTCAAGATCAATACTTGGTCACCAGAGGTAAATAAGGATGATATCAAGCCTGAGAACTCTGAGATGACAACTCCATTCATCGAGTACTGGACAAAAAAAGACAACATCTCTCTCGACGATGCTACAATCCACGGTAAGGCAATCAACCTTGAACCAGGTCTCTACACAATGAAGGTTCTTACTCGTGTTGCAAACGAGAATCGTGACGTAGCAGCAGACGAATATACAGGTATCACATTGCATGTTGAGACAGACCGTGTGAAGGAGAACAACGGTGTAGATAAGTACGTTTCTAAGACAGTTGACGTATGTAAGGGTGAAGCCCACAATGATGACGGCATCAACGTAGTATCACAGGTATTCCAGGTTGACTCAATCATCGTACGTGAGAAGGACAACCACGATGCAGAAATCTACTTCGATGTAGAAAATACAAATGCAAACTGGTTCAACTGGAAGTTCTGTCAGTTCGTCAAGGTACGTGACCTCTTCTTCTGGGAGGAGAACGATCTTGCATCCGACGAGGAGATTGCTCACCTCAAGGAGTTGATTAAGCGTGATGAGAAGAAGAGAATCGGATTCAACATCAACGAGTACTCAACATACAACAACCGCGAGCTTATCGTTGCTCATAACAGCGCTAAGAAGTATCTTGAAGATAATGGAACGGTATTAGATGATGGTCACCACAGATTGACCAAGTATCAGATTAATCTCTACATCAAGGCTCTCGAAGACGAGTCTAAGTGGATTATGCAGGATGGTGATGTCAACTGTGTACACAATCCTAACTTCTGGTTAGTAAAGGAAAATTACTATGCAGAGTTACCAGGATGGACTATTCACGATACAGGCGTTGCCAACCCAAAGATTGGTGGTTTCGGTATAACTTGTGCTACTGCAACATCTGAATTCACAAAGTTCAACAACATCGCAGGTTCTATCAACCTCGACGGCAAGGAGAACATCTTCAGTACTGCAGCTAAGTTCGTATTCGACAACAACAGCTTCGGCTTCTGCTCTCCAAAGTCAGTTTACTACTACGGAGAAGAAGATGGATTAGAGATGCCACTTGACCCAGACCAGGAGTACTCATTTACTGCACAGTTGGGTTACTTCACAGAGGGTCAGAAAGGTTCTGTCACATTCGACATTGTAGATGAAGGCAACCATAGTGTTCTCGATAAGCCATTTGTCGTAGAGCCTAAGATTTGCGTAACAGATACAATGAAGATTCCTGAGACATATATGTTCACATTCCATACGAACAAAGCTTCAAGCAGCTATGTGAACACACTTGCCAACTACAATAATCTTAAGAAGTACAAGTTGGTTGTCAAGAATACCGATCCAAACAATATTTGGACAATGGTTATCTCTAACATCAAGTTGTATCGCTGGCCTAACGCAATCATGGAGATTAAGAAGAATGCTCACTGGGGTACATTCATCGCACCATTCGACACTCAGATTCCAACTGGACTTTCTGCATTCGTAGTAACAGGAAAGGAGGACGAGACATTTGAGTACGTTGATCCAGAGACAAACGAGACAATTCTCTACACTAACCTCCATGTCAACAAGAATGTAAGCAACCTCGTCTATGTGGATGAAAAGAACGTAGAGCGTGTCACAGGCGAATTCACAATGAGCGTCTTGACTTACATCCCAGCTCACACACCAGTACTCATCTGGACATCTAATCCAGCAGGACACTATAGTGTAGCATCTGGTCGCAAGGCTTATGAACGTAAAGATCAAGAAAGATTCTATCGTCTCAAGGATCCTAAGACAGGCAAATACAACAACAATGTTTATCTCGAAGGTTGGGAAGGTATATTGAGCGAGGACAAGACAACAATGAAGCCTTTACCATCTCAGGATGGATGGTATATTCTCCAGAAGCATGGTGAAGACAAGGAAGCTTGCTTCTACCAAGTAAACGAGAATAATCCAAACATTAAGGATGTTCCAAATGTTCCAGCAAACCGTTGCTGGCTTGTGGATCCAACATTCGACAGAAGCAATCCATCTCGAATAAGAAAGTTTGTCTTCAGCATTGATGATGCAATCGAAGAGTACACAAGCATCGAGAACAGCGATAACCAGAATCAGGAGATTAAAGTTATCGGTATCTACTCAGCTAATGGTACTCCACAGAAGACCTTTAAGCCAGGTATCAACATCATCAAGATGAGCGATGGTACATCGAGAAAGAAATTCATTAAGTAAGTTGAACTCTAAAATTAGGTGACGAAAATGAAGAAAATATATATATTTCCTGAAACAAAGATTTCAGAGTTCAAGGGCAAGCAGATGCTCCTTAATGAGTCAGGACCAATTCCTGTCATAGACAACGATCACGATGCTAACGGTGATGACGCACTCAGTGGACGTCGTGGAGATGACTGGGGCAGTCTTTGGAACTAAACGAAAGATTCATTTCTTTAACATAACGGGAGAGGCGGTGCAAGTATGCACCGCCTCTTTGTTATTAAGACCCACCCTGACCTGAATTTTCCTCATTCAGGAGTTAAAAATTAAAAGTTAACAGTTAAAAGTTGAGTTGAGAAGATTAAAGTTCTTGTAAACAACATGGAATTACTAAGCAGATTATTCCCATATCCTTTGGTGGATAAGATAATTAGTCTTACTTTTGCAAGTGTAAATATAGAAAACAAAAAGTTGAAGTGCTTATCATACAAAATATAGCAATATGTCAGTAGTATTAAACACAACAAACATAGAGACCGTAAACAATACAGAAGCTTTATGGTCGCTAATCGTCAACCAAAAGAAATCTGTACAGAAAACTTTGGCTACAAGGCTTTCCGCTCTTCTTTCTGACGAAAAGAGAGAAGCACAGGAACGCTATGTGAAAGATACCATGTCATCAGCTCTGACAGAGGTTCGTGAAGCACATAAGAGCGGAAGGCAACTTCCTGACGCACGTTGTCTATTTGACGAATTAGATAATTAAACAGTCATGGAAGTTACTATTGGATATACAGCAGAATTCAAAAAGCAGATGAAACGTCTGAGCAAGAAATATCCCGACCTGTACGGTTGAAACTGTATGTTGTTTTTTGCCGCAGTGCGGCCAGTTAAAAAAACATGGTAAAAACCAAATAAAATCAAAAAAAACATGTTTTTTCTTGTTTTTGTTCTGTTTCTTGACTGTTTTTTAATATGCACCTTTGTGCAAAACTACAACCATACAGTTCGAAAAATATTTACATCACGAGGAAAATAAAATTTGCAAAGAAAACAGTATATTTGCAGAAGAAAACAAATAAAGATATTGAAATGGCAAGATTCAAACGTATATTGCTTAAGCTCTCAGGTGAGAGCTTGGCAGGTGATGCAAAGCAAGGAATAGACACCCAGCGTCTCAATGACTATGCACGTCAGATAAAGGAGATTCACGACATGGGTGTACAGATAGGTATCGTCATTGGAGGTGGTAACATCTTCCGTGGTATTCAGGGAGCAGGCAAAGGCTTCGACCGTGTTAAGGGTGACCAGATGGGTATGTGTGCCACAGTCATCAACTCACTCGCTGTAAGTAGTGCACTCGGTGCAATAGGTTGCAAGAGCCGTGTACTCACAGCCATCCGCATGGAACCTATCGGTGAGTTCTACAGTAAGTGGAAGGCTATTGATGCAATGGAGAATGGTGAGGTTGTCATCATGAGTGCAGGTACTGGAAATCCATACTTCACTACAGACACAGGTTCCAGTCTCCGAGGCATAGAGATAGAGGCAGACGTCATGCTCAAGGGTACTCGTGTGGATGGCGTATATACTGCAGACCCAGAGAAAGATCCTACTGCCACTAAGTTCACAGAGATAACATACGACGAGGTTCTCCAGCGTAACCTCCGTGTGATGGACATCACAGCCACAGCAATGTGTAAGGAGAATAACCTCCCTATCTATGTATTCAACATGGATATCGTGGGTAACCTCAAGAAGGTGATTGAAGGGGAAGAAATTGGAACACTCGTTCATCCATAAGGAGCCCCCCGACCCCCAAAGGGGGCGGCCTCCGGGTGCTGACCTTTAAAAACAAAACTAAGCGTCCTTTCGCCGTGTACGGTGAAAGGACGCTTATGTTAATATGAGAGAGCCAAAGGCGGCTTCCCCTAAAGCGAGAGTGTGTATTAGTCACCCTCCCTATAGGGAGGGCTGGGGTGGGTCCCCCATATTCCTCGGATGATGCATAAGTATCTCTTCTCTGATATGTGACATATCGATGTGCATATATATCTCCGTAGTGGCAATGGACTCATGACCGAGCATAGCCTGAATGGCACGAAGATTAGCACCTCCTTCGAGGAGACAGGTGGCAAAACTGTGACGGAAAGTGTGAGGCGATACAGTCTTATGTATGCCTGCACGTTCCACGAGTTCTTTAATCATGTGGAAAACCATGATACGAGAGAGGTTTTTCTTGCGGAACTTACTCACAAAGACGTAATCCTCATAGCCAGGCTTAATATCAACATGCTTCCTGTCCTCAAAATACAGGTTCAGTTCCTTTATTGCCTTAGAAGATATCGGTACAAGACGCTGTTTACTACCCTTTCCCATCACCTTGATAAATCCTTCTTCAAGATAAAGGTCGCTGAGCTTAAGATTACACAACTCGCTGACACGAAGTCCACAACTGAAGAGAACCTCGATGATGGTCTTGTTACGCTGTGCCTCAGGCTGACTAAGGTCTATGACAGCCTCAATGGCATCAACCTCATCAACAGAGAGGACATCAGGAAGCTTACGTGCTTTCTTAGGATATTCCAACAATTCTGTCGGGTCAACATCTATGATATCCTCCAACAGCAAGAAACGATAGAAACTACGCACACCACTAAGTATGCGAGACAAAGATGTGGCACCAATCTGCATATCTATCATCAAAGAAGAAAACTGGTGGACATCCTTCAACTGAACATCCTTAAAACCTATACCTTCGCCATCAATGAAACTGATGAATTTTTCCAAGTCACTATTATATGCAGCCACCGTATTTGGAGAGAAAGACTTCTCCAAACGCAGGTATTGATTGTATCGTCTTATTATTTTTTCAAACTCTTTATCCATAGTAGTGCAAAAATACGCTAAAAAATGAAGAATGAAGAATGAAGAGTGAAGAATTTGATTATATATTCGTAACTTTGGCGGAGAAAAAGCCCCCCGACCCCTCAACTTAGCGAAGCGATCTCACTGACCGCAGGGAAGTAACGGGGCTGCCATTCGGAAAAAGGAGGCTAATAAAATTGAAATTTGACATGGAAATAAGATGATAAACTACAAAAACATAATAACAGCAGTTTGCCTTGCTCTGTCAAGTACGGCAATGGCACAGAAGGAACATAACTTTGAAGTTGCAAAGAACATTGACATATTCAACGCACTCTATCGTGAGTTGGATATGCTGTACGTAGATACACTTGACGCAAAGAAGGTTATCGGTATCGGTATAGATGCCATGCTCAGCAACCTCGACCCATATACCGAGTTTTATGCAGAGGAAGATATGCGCGACCTCAAGATTATGACTACAGGTAAATATGGTGGTATCGGTTCAATCATCCGTCTCCGTAAGGACTCAACAATAATCATAGGTGAGCCATACGAAGGTATGCCAGCATCACTCGTAGGTCTCAAGGTGGGCGATGTCATCACAAAGGTGGATGGCAAGGTAATAACCAAGGACATGAAGACAAGCGATGTGAGCGATATGTTACGTGGCGAGCCAGGAACAACATTCGTGCTTCAGGTCAAGCGTCCAGGTGAAAAGAAGACAAGAGAGTTTCACATCACACGCCAGAATATCAAACTCCCTGCCCTCGCCTACTCTGGCATTTACAAGGATATGGGCTATATCAACCTGACACAGTTCACAGAAAACTGTAGCAAGGATGTACGCAAGGCAGTTATCAACCTAAAGGAAAAAGGAGCAAAGGGTATCATCCTTGACCTCCGTAACAATGGTGGTGGTCTCCTCTCCGAGGCAGTAGATATCGTCAACCTCTTCGTTCCAAAGGGACTCAAGATTGTTGAGACAAAAGGTAAGGTAAAGAATGCCAACAGTACATACTCTACAAAGTACGAGCCACTTGACCTTGACATTCCTCTTGCCGTACTCGTAAATGGTAACACAGCCTCAGCTGCCGAGATTGTCTCAGGTTCACTCCAAGACCTTGACCGTGCAACTATCATAGGAAGCAAGACATTCGGCAAGGGACTTGTACAGAGTCCACGTGACTTACCATACAACACAAGTATCAAACTTACGACATCAAAATACTACATCCCTTCTGGTCGTTGCATCCAAGCTATCGACTACAAGAAGAGACGCGAAGGAGGCAAAGAAACTACTGCCGACAGTCTCAAACATATCTTCCATACAAGCAAGGGACGTGTAGTCAAAGACGGAGGTGGTATCATGCCAGACATCGAGATAAAGCATGACACTCTGCCTAACCTCATCTTCTACGTCAGCAACGATGACGTACTCATTGACTGGGGTACTAAGTATGTACAGAATCACGCAACCATACCAGCAGTAAAGGACTTCTCAATAACAGAGAGCGACTTTGATGAGTTCAAGTCTATGCTCAAGGCGAGCGACTTCAAGTATGACCGTATGAGTGAGAAGCGACTTGAAGACCTCAAGAAGATGGCTAAGTTTGAGGGCTACTACGATGATGCAAAGCCAGAGTTTGAAGCTCTTGAAGCAAAGTTGCAGCATAACCTCGACAAGGACCTTGACATCCACAAGAAGGACATCAAGAAACTTATGGCACAGGAGATTATTAAACGTTACTATTATCAGGCAGGATGCGTGGAGGAGTCTCTCAAGGATGACGAAGACCTCGAAAAGGCAGTAGAAACATTAATTAGTAATGAGTAATTAGTAATGAGTAATTAGTAATGAGTAATGAGGAATGAGGAATGAGGAATTATTTACCGAATGGCTATTACTCATTACTCATTACTAATTACTCATTAAAAAACAAAATACTATGGCAGTAAATAACAGAGCAACAAGGTTGAATCGCACAATGATGTTCGGAACAATGTTTCTCGGACTCATAGTTATAGGTACATGCTTTGGTTTCATGTACTACGCATACGATATGCAACAGCAGAAGAATGATATCGAGGCACAGGGAGACAGCCTACTTATCGAAATAAACAACTCCGCCCTGTTTGACTAATAGCAATAAAACAGCTGACATACGACACATCAGCATGTTAGCATCATCATAGTCCACAAATATTTGTGGAATAAAAAAGATATATATCTGGCAAGCGTCAGATATATATCTTTTTGCCGTCATATATATATCCTAAAGCAGGCATATATATATCTTTTTGAAAAGACATATTGACATCTAAAAAACACTTTGTGTTTACACAATGAAAAAATAACACGAAAAAAACGACTCGAAGAAGAAGCGAACAAAAAGCGAACAAAAGACGAAGGAAAAGCGAAGGTAACAATATGTAAGCATTTTGACGTTTTTCACGATAAAAACACAAAAACGACATCATTAGCAATTTGTAAACTCTAATATGCATATATTATATTTCTATTTTCGGCTTTTTTTGCCCTTTTTGTTTCTCTTAGCAATTTTAATGCCGTTTTTTGTTTGTTATATAAAATAAATTTTATACTTTTGCTTACAAACTGATAAAAAATAGCCAAAAAACAATGGAAAAAATTGACAAACTTGACAAGCAGATAATGGAAATTATCTCTGCCAACGCACGAATCCCATTCAAGGATGTCGCTGCCGTATGTGGTGTGTCACGTGCAGCAATTCACCAGCGTGTACAGCGACTCGTTGATATGAACGTAATCACAGGATCTGGATACCATGTTAATCCAAAGAGTTTAGGTTACAAAACTTGCACATACGTGGGTATCAAACTCGAAAAAGGTTCTATGTATGCACAGGTTGTAGAAGAACTTCGTCAGGTACCTGAGATAGTAGAGTGCCACTATACTACTGGTCCTTACACTATGCTCGTTAAACTCTATGCCCGCGACAACGAACAGCTTATGGATCTCCTCAATCGCAAGATTCAGGGCATTCATGGTGTTGATTCTACCGAGACACTCATCTCACTTGACCAGAGCATCAAGAAGCAGGTGCCTATCAACGTGGTTGACACAGAGGAAGTAAGCATACCTAAGACAAAGAACGAGGTATATACTGACGAAGACATAGATTGAATTAAAAATTAAGAATTCAAAATTCAGAATTCAGAATTAATTCAACTACAATAAATCAGAATTGATTCAACCATAATAAAAAACGGGGGCAAACGCCTCCGTTTACTATTTTTAAACAGTCTTGTATGTAATAGACGTAACAAAAACTATGGATAAATAAACTGTCAAGGGATATACTTTTGGATGATACGTCCCATGTAATATTGTCTTTCTGTGAGTGTAGCATGGTTTAAATGAGGTGCTGACACATTTCCTTTAATAAGAGCATCACCCGTCTCCACGTATGCAGAATCCCAAAGTCCGCTATCTATAAAAGATTGAAGCAACTGAGCCCCACCCTCAACAAGGAGGGTCTGAACACCATCACTAAATAAGCAGCTTAGCATATCTTCTACAATTCCACTCACGACCTTGCCTCCACGTGACTCTATCTCACTTCTATCTGCATCTGATATGTTGTTTGCTGCAACATAAATCTTAGGATTATGTCCATGCCATGCACGCACATCAAGTCCAGGAGAATCAACCTTCCATGTATTATGACCAACGAGTATTGCCTGATGCTCTGCACGACGCTTGTGGCAAACCATCTGTGTGTATGGTGTGGAGATGTGTCCATCTATGAAACCATCAGCACTCTGTGCCCATTTGAGAGTGACGAGTGGACGTTGCTTACCATGGTAGGTCATGAAACGAGTGTTGAGGGCCTTGCATTCTTCTTCAAGGACACCAACTGTAACATCAATACCAGCATCACGAAGACGCTTGATACCCCTACCCTGAACCTGAGCGAAAGGGTCCATACATCCGACGACACATCGCTTGAAACCCTTTGACACAAGCAGTTCTGCACACGGTGGAGTCTTGCCATAATGACTACAAGGTTCAAGACTCACATATATGGTTGAATCCTTCAACAAATGTTCGTTCTCAGGTGCTACAGATGCACAGGCATTGACCTCAGCATGACCTTCGCCACAACGAACATGATAACCCTCACCGATGATACGGTCATTGTACACAATAACAGCTCCAACCATTGGATTAGGTTGGCTGTTCTGCCATCCATTCTTAGCAAGTTGAATACAACGACCTATGTATAATTCGTCTTTGTTCATTTACAATTTCATTCTTTTAAATACAAAAGTAAGTCCTTTTTCCCACAAAACAATAAATAATTTCACAATTATTATGATTTGAGGAAAAATACCTGTATTTTTGCAGCGGGAAATTTATACGGATTATAAAATACATAGTATTAAATATGAAATTTTTATCTACGATTGTTGCGTTTCTTCTTGCAACAACAGCAGTACACGCTCAGGATTACTTGTTGGAGGATGACGACTATATGTTCAACCACATGTCATTAGGATTGACAGCAGGTACGGCAGGTGTCGGACTCGACCTCGCTATGCCACTCACCAAGTATATAACTGTACGTGCTGGAGCAACATATATGCCAACATTAAAGATGACAACAGACTTGGAACGTGTAGCGTATGAAGGAGCTAAAGGCGAAGAAGCAAAACAAGTTATTGCTCACAGTCAGGATCCAAGAATTCCACTTGAATTAGGAATAAAGAGTACTCCTAATTTCTTTAATGGTAAGTTGATGTTTGACTTCTATGCATCACCTTCATTCCCACTTCACCTCACACTCGGTGCTTACTTCGGAAATAAACAAATAATGAAGTTTGAGAGCATAGATAACGAGGAAACATTTGCAAACGATTACTACCAATATAACAGCCGTCTCACAAGTAAAGGTATAGAGAACTCATTCGGAGTACTGATGGGTAACTACACACTTGTTTCTGACAAAGAAGGAAAACTTGACGCATGGATTGAGACACAATCTATCCGTCCATACGTAGGATTAGGTTGGGGAAACGCTATTTCAGAGAAAGGCATTGACTGGATGGTAGAGGCAGGTGTCATCTACTGGGGCAAACCAAACGTATATTGTAACACAACAATTGATGGCAACCCTGAGACTATCAAGCGTGAGGAAGGAGACCTCTGTGGAACAAAGGCACCAATTCTCAAGTTCCTCACTAAGTCTTCAATATATCCTGTCATCAACTTCCGCCTCAACTTTAATATGTTCTAATTTCTATTAGGAGAAAAGGAGAAATGTCAGACGGAAATTTTAACAGACAGTTACTTCCAAAGACGGAACTATCGTCAGGTCTCAGAGCAGGAAAGGCGCAGATGCGTACCAAGGCAGAACAGGCGTTCGTAAGCATATTGGCAGAAGACTTTCCGCACTTAAGTGACGAACAAAGAAAACAATTAACAGATAAGTTTATGGATATGCTGAGGAAATAACGCTTTCCTCAGCATATTTTTTGTCAATTTTTTGTTTATTTAACGATAAAAAACTACTTTTGCAAAATACATTGGGTGGAGTCTCCACCACAAGCGATAACAGAGAATATATAGTAATCTTATTAATAATTTAAAAAATCAAACATTTTATGTGGTTATGTAACTCTTCAATCGGAAGAAAAGTTATTATGTCAGTCACAGGATTGGCTCTTATCCTCTTCCTCACATTTCATGCATGCATGAATGTAGTTGCACTTATTAATGGAGACGCATATAACATGATTTGTGAAATGCTTGGTGCTAACTGGTACGCTGTTGCTGCAACATGCGGACTCGCTGCACTCGTAGTAATTCACATCGTTTATGCCTTCATTCTTACAATCCAGAACAACAGGGCACGTGGTAACAACAAGTATGCTATCACAGACAAGCCAGAAAAGGTTGAGTGGGCTTCACAGAACATGCTTGCACTTGGTGTTATCATCATGCTTGGCATGATTCTTCACCTCTGGAACTTCTGGTGGAACATGATGGCTGCAGAGCTTATCCCAGGAATGGACACATTCTATGCAACTGACGGAATGCATTGGATTACTGAGACATTCTCTAACCCAGTCTATGTGGTTCTTTACCTTATTTGGCTTTGCGCAATCTGGTTCCACCTTACTCACGGTATGTGGTCAGCAATGCAGACAATGGGATTGTCAGGTCGTGTATGGTTCAACAGATGGAAGCTCATCGGCCAGATCTATTCAACAATTATCATGCTCATGTTTGCAGCAGTAGTTGTTGTTAAGTACATTTGCAGCCTCGGTGTTTGTTGCTAATCAAAAATAAATCAAGTTTTATTGGGTTTTATAGAATGGATAGTTAACAAGAAGGTCTAAAAAATCTAATAAACTAAAACATTAAACGATTAAAGAATTATGGCAATCAATATAGATTCTAAAATTCCTGAGGGACCAGTAGCTGAGAAGTGGTCAAACTATAAGGCTCACCAGCGCTTGGTAAACCCAAAGAACAAGCTCAAGCTTGATGTTATCGTTGTAGGTACAGGTCTTGCTGGTGCATCTGCTGCCGCTTCTCTTGGTGAGATGGGCTTCAACGTGCTCAACTTCTGTATCCAGGACTCTCCACGTCGTGCACACTCTATCGCTGCACAGGGAGGTATCAACGCTGCTAAGAACTACCAGAACGATGGTGACTCTGTTTACCGTCTCTTCTATGATACAGTAAAGGGTGGTGACTACCGTGCTCGTGAGGCTAACGTATATCGTCTCGCAGAGGTGTCTAACTCTATCATTGACCAGTGTGTTGCTCAGGGTGTTCCTTTCGCTCGTGAATACGGTGGTACACTTGCTAACCGTTCATTCGGTGGTGCTCAGGTATCACGTACATTCTACGCAAAGGGTCAGACTGGTCAGCAGCTCCTTCTCGGTGCTTACTCTGCACTCTCTTGTCAGGTAAACGCTGGTAAGGTAAAGCTCTACACTCGTTATGAGATGCTCGACGTTGTTATCATCGACGGTCGTGCTCGCGGTATCATCGCTAAGAACCTTGTAACAGGTAAGCTTGAGCGTTTCTCTGCTAACGCCGTTGTTATCGCAACTGGTGGTTACGGAAACACTTACTTCCTCTCTACTAACGCTATGGGATGTAACGTAACAGCAGCTATGTCTTGCTACCGTAAGGGCGCTTACTTCGCTAATCCATGTTACGTACAGATTCACCCAACATGTATTCCAGTTCACGGTGACAAGCAGTCTAAGCTTACTCTTATGTCTGAGTCACTCCGTAACGACGGACGTATCTGGGTACCAAAGAAGCTTGAGGATGCTAAGGCACTTCAGGCAGGTACTAAGCAGGGATATGAGATTCCAGAAGAGGATCGTGACTACTACTTGGAGCGTCGTTACCCAGCATTCGGTAACCTCGTACCACGTGACGTTGCATCACGTGCTGCCAAGGAGCGTTGCGACAAGGGCTTCGGTGTAAACAATACTGGTCTTGCGGTATTCCTCGACTTCTCTGAGTCTATCCAGCGTCTCGGTATTGACGTAGTACTCCAGCGTTACGGTAACCTCTTCGATATGTACGAGGAGATTACAGACGTTAACCCTGGTGAGAAGCGTAAGACTGTCAATGGTGTTGACTACTACAACCCAATGATGATCTTCCCAGCTATCCACTACACAATGGGTGGTATCTGGGTTGACTACGAGCTCCAGACTTCAATCCCTGGACTCTTCGCAATCGGTGAGTGTAACTTCTCTGACCACGGTGCTAACCGTCTTGGTGCATCAGCCCTCATGCAGGGTCTTGCTGACGGTTACTTCGTACTTCCATATACAATCCAGAACTACCTCGCTGACCAGTCAATCTGGCCACGTATCTCTACTGACGCTCCTGAGTTCAAGGAGGTTGAGGATGCTACAGAGGCACGTATCCAGAAGCTCATGAACATCAAGGGTAAGCGTTCTGTTGACTCTATCCACAAGGAGCTCGGTCACATCTGCTGGGAGTACATCGGTATGGGTCGTACTAAGGAAGGACTCGAAAAGGGTATCCAGCTTATCGACGAACTCCGTAAGGAATTCGACACTAACCTCTTCATCCCAGGAACTCGTGAGGGACTCAACGTTGAGCTTGACAAGGCTATCCACCTTGATGACTTCATCACTATGGGTAAGCTCATCGCTTATGACGCACTCTCTCGTGAGGAGTCATGTGGTGGTCACTTCCGTGAGGAGCACCAGACAGAGGAAGGTGAGGCTAAGCGTGACGATGCTAACTTCTTCTATGTAGGCTGCTGGAAGTATGAGGGTAGCGATGCTGTTGCTCCTACACTCATCAAGGAGCCACTCGAGTATGAGGCAATTAAGGTACAAACTCGTAACTACAAGAACTAATTATGGCAGAGAAGGTATTAAAATCTTTCACAGTAAAATATTGGAAGCAGAATGGCCCTAAGGATGCAGGTCATTTTGAAGAGAAGGTAATGAATGATATCCCTGGTGATACTTCATTCCTTGAGATGCTCGACATTCTTAACGAGCAGCTTATTGCAGAAGGCAAGGAGCCATTCGTATTCGACCACGACTGCCGCGAGGGTATCTGCGGTATGTGTTCACTCTACATCAATGGTACTCCACATGGTAAGACTCAGCGTGGTGCTACAACTTGTCAGCTCTACATGCGTAAGTTCAACGAAGGTGATGTTATCACAGTTGAGCCATGGCGTTCTGCTGGTTTCCCAGTTATCAAGGACTGTATGGTTGACCGTTCAGCATTCGATAAGATTATGCAGGCTGGTGGTTACACAACTGTACGCACAGGTGCTCCACAGGATGCAAACGCTATCCTTATCCCTAAGCCAGACGCTGACGAGGCTATGGACTGCGCAAGCTGTATCGGTTGTGGTGCATGTGTAGCAGCATGTAAGAACGGTTCTGCAATGCTCTTCGTTTCATCTAAGGTATCTCAGCTTGCTCTCCTCCCACAGGGACGCGTAGAGGCTGCTAAGCGTGCTAAGGCAATGGTTGCCAAGATGGACGAACTTGGCTTCGGTAACTGTACTAACACACGTGCTTGTGAGGCTGTATGTCCTAAGTGTGAGACAATCGCTAACATCGCTCGTCTCAACCGTGAGTTCATCAAGGCTAAGCTTGCTGACTAATAGAATCAAACATTTCTATTATATCATCGCTCAGGTTACATCATGTAGCCTGAGCGATTTCTTTTTAATAATTGTCTTTCAACCATAGACTAATGTATAATAAGGTGAAAATCTAATATATTATAGTTATTGAGTCCGACATTACGGGAAAAATGTGTAACTTTGCAGCCAGAAATAACATTAATATAACATAAAATAATTATGGCAAATTCGCTCGACAAAATTTTTGCTGCAAAGCTTCTTGAAATCAAGGCTATCAAGCTTCAGCCAGAGAATCCTTTCACTTGGGCTTCAGGATGGAAGTCACCAATGTATTGTGACAACCGTAAGGTAAATGCTTACCCTGAGGTACGTAACATCGTTAAGCTTGAACTTACACGTCTCATTCTTGAGAACTTCCCAGAAGCAGAGGCTGTGGCTGGTGTGGCAACTGGTGCAATTGCTCAGGGTGCTCTCGTTTCAGACATCCTCGGTAAGCCTTATTCATACGTTCGTAGCAAACCAAAGGATCATGGCATGGGTAACCTCATCGAAGGTGAGATTAAGCCAGGTTCAAAGGTTGTCGTAGTAGAGGACCTTATCTCTACAGGTGGTTCTTCGCTCAAGGCTGTTGAGGCTCTCCGTCAGGCAGGATGCGAGGTTGTAGGTATGGTGGCAAGCTTCACATACGGTTTCCCTGTAGCAGAAAAGGCATTTGCAGATGCAGGTGTTAAGCTCGTGACTATCTCTAACTACGAGGCTCTTACAGCCATCGCTCTTGAGACAGGTTACATTAAGGAAGAGCAGGTTCCAACACTCAAGGAGTGGCGTGCTAATCCATCAGAGTGGGGAAACGATTTGAAGAATTAATAATTAAGATTTAAGAATTAAGATTTAGTGAGAGCATCGTCAATGAACATTTCTTCATCTAAATCTTAATTCTTAATTCTTATATCTTAATTGTTTACGATGGCAAAATACGAAAGTTCAGTAAAACAATTATACTATCCACAGTCAGCAGTATATGCAAAGCTGTCAGACCTCAGCAATCTTGAGACGATACGTGACCGATTCAACGACCCTGCTGTTCAGCAGCAGTTGGTGGCATCGGGTCAGGTTCCTGCCGACAAGATAGAGCAGATTAAGGAGAAGCTTCAGACAGCACAATTCACTACAGATTCCGTATCCGTCAATGTGGATATGATTGGTGAGATAGCTATCAACATCATTAACCGTGAACCAGAGAAGTGCATCAAGTATCAGGCATCAAAGTCGCCAGTACCTGTCACTCTATGGATTCAGGTTCTTCCAACATCAGACACGACAAGCAAGATGCGTGTAACACTCGAAGCCGAGCTTAACTTCTTCATCAAACAGATGATTGGAAACAAGCTCAAGGATGGCATCGAGAAGTTTGCCGACATGCTTGCAATGATACCATATAATTAGCCCCCTAACCCCCGAAGGGGGCAGCCTCCGGGTCATAGTCAAAATACTACCATATCTTGCAATACACGGAAGGTCATGCTTGTCGGGGCTAATCAAACCATCCACCCCCAACCGGATGGACACCCCCATTGGGGGCTGGGGGGCTTCAAATGGCAGATAAACTCTGGACAAAGAATGTCCAAATGACAGAAGAAATAGAGAAGTTCACTGTGGGACGTGACCGCGAGATGGACCTCTACCTCGCTAAGTATGATGTGCTCGGCAGTATGGCGCACATCACAATGCTTCAGTCTATTGACCTTCTCACAAAGGATGAACTTGACGTACTCCTCAAGGAACTGCGCAACATCTATGACATGGTGGAGCGTGGCGAGTTCGTGATAGAGGAAGGCGTGGAGGATGTACACTCTCAGGTGGAGCTTATGCTTACACGCAAGCTTGGTGACGTCGGCAAGAAGATTCACTCTGGTCGTTCACGCAATGACCAAGTACTCGTTGACCTCAAGCTCTTCATCCGTGAACAGATTAAGGAGATAGCAGGTCTCGTACAGAACCTATTCGACGAGCTTATTCAGCAGTCAGAGCGTTACAAGAATGTGCTTATGCCTGGTTATACTCATCTTCAGGTGGCTATGCCTTCAAGCTTCGGTCTCTGGTTCGGAGCATACGCTGAGGGACTTGTTGACGACATGCAGTACCTTCAGGCAGCATGGAAGATTACCAACCGTAATCCTCTCGGTTCTGCTGCTGGCTATGGTTCAAGTTTCCCACTCAACCGTCAGATGACAACTGACCTCCTCGGTTTCGACTCCATGGACTATAATGTTGTCTATGCACAGATGGGACGTGGCAAGACTGAGCGTAATGTGGCATTCTCCATGGCAAGCATAGCTGGTACTCTTGCAAAGCTCGCCTTTGATGCATGTATGTTCAATTCGCAGAACTTCTCATTCGTTAAACTTCCTGCCGACTGTACAACGGGTTCAAGCATCATGCCACACAAGAAGAACCCTGATGTCTTTGAGCTTACACGTGCCAAGTGTAACAAGCTTCAGGCTCTTCCTGTCACAGTCACAATGATTATGAACAACCTCCCTGTAGGTTATTTCCGCGACCTCCAGATTATTAAGGAAGCATTCCTTCCTGCATTCGACGAGCTCAAGGACTGTCTCCAGATGGTTGCATACATCATCAACAAGATGGAGGTGAAGGAACACATACTCGACAATCCGATGTATGATCCAATATTCTCGGTTGAGGAGGTTAACCGCCTTGCACGTGAAGGTATGCCTTTCCGTGATGCCTACAAGAAGGTAGGTCTTGACATAGAGGCTGGCAACTTCACACCAAACAAGGATATTCACCACACTCACGAAGGTTCAATAGGCAATCTCTGTAATGACCGCATCAAGGCTCTCATGGACGAGGTAGTCGCAGGCTTCAAGTTCGAGAAGATGGAGAAAGCGGTGGAGAAGTTGCTCGCATCTACAGAGACAAAGTGAAAAATTAAAGTTTATAAGTTTGTAAGTTTGTGAGTTTTTTAGTTTTCAAGGGAAAGTGATATTCTCAAGGACTCTGGAACATAAAAACTCAAAAACTTAAAAACTTAGAATCTCAACTTCGGATGAAGTATTTTAGAAACATACTCAGAAATATTACTGACAAGGCAGGGTTACGTATCCTGCCTTTGTCTGTTGTCTTTCTATTTTTGATGGCTGTCACTTCGTGTGAGGAGATGACTGACGTGTATTCCAACCGTGAGTTTGTGCGATGCAACTTCATCGTGTCAAGTTACACGGAACTGTTTGGGGTCATGGGTAACTACGGACAGTTTGCTTCCATTCGTCAGGCTGGTAATGGCAAGTTGAGGATGACTTCGGGAGCTACAGGAAAATATACAGACTATACTCCTGACAAGATTCAGCAGTATTTCTCTTACGGTCTTGGTGGACTCATCGTTGGTACTAACTACAATGGTGACAATATGTGCTACGACCTTGCATGTCCTTACTGCGATGCACCTAACTATCGTCTCACACTTACGGATAATGGTCTTGCCAAGTGTCATAAGTGTGGTGTTGTCTATGACCTCAACAACAACGGAGTGATAAGTGCCGTTGACTCTACTAAGACTTACAACAACCTTCGTGGTTTATACCGCTATCGTATAGCCTTCGATGGGACAAACGTCAGTATGTTTAACTGATTTACACAATGGAACAGTCATCACTTAAGGACAAGACAGCTAAAGGATTTGCCTGGGGAGCCATAAACAACCTGACATGCCAGTTTCTTCAGGCGGTATTCGGTATCATTATCGCTCGAAGTGTTACCCATGAGGACTATGGTGTCATAGAGCTGCTTAGCATATTCACTGTCGTGGCAAACACATTGCAGGACAGCGGATTCCGTGTATCTCTGATAAACAGGAAAGATGCCACACACACTGATTACAACTCAGTATTCTGGTTCAACATCGGTGTGAGTGCTGCTATGTATGCCTTGTTCTTCGTATGTGCACCGCTCATCTCTGATTTCTATAACGAGCCGTTGCTCACCTCCGTATCAAGATACTACTTTCTTGCATTCCTTGCAGCAAGTTTCTCTATCGTACCAAGAGCTATACTCATCAGCCAGTTTAGACAGAAGGAACTTGCAATAATAGGACTTGCAGCAACAGCAATCTCAGGTGTGATTGGTGCAACAATGGCTATTAACGGAATGAAATACTGGGGTATTGCCACACAGCAGATAATGTTCAATCTCTGCGTATCGTTATTCAGTTGGTATTATTCTGGTTGGCGTCCGTCATTTGCCATTACATTTAAGCCAATACACGAGATGTTCAGTTTCTCAAGCAAGATGTTGCTTACCGACATTATCGTACAGATAAACAACCGTATCTTCTCCGTAGCACTTGGTAAGTTCTACAACAAAGATATTGTGGGAATATATGGTCAGGCAAATAAGTGGAACACGATGGGAACAAATACCGTCAATGGAATGGTACAAGGAGTGGCACAACCAACATTCGTACAGGTGGGTGACGATAAGGCACGACTATGTCGTACATTCCGCAAGATGTTACGCTTCACTTGTTTCGTATGTTTTCCTGCCATGTTTGGGCTCTCACTCATAGCCAACGAGTTCATCGTGATACTCGTCACCGACAGGTGGCTTCCTTCTGCCCATCTCATGCAGATGTTATGCGTGGCAGGTGCATTTCTTCCTATAGCAACGCTCTACTACAACCTTATACTCTCACGAGGTAAATCTGACATATATATGTACAACGCTTTGTGTCAGGGATGCACCATCATTGCATCCATATTGTGTATGCAGTACTTAGTCAGAAGTGTTGACCTCAATATATTTTCTATTCATGTTTTGCTTGACACTATCGACCTTATGGTACTGTCATACACCATAATCATCATCCTTTGGACACTCGTATGGCAGACATTCCTTAAGCGTGAGATAGGATTAACATTCCGCGATGCAGCCAAGGACATCATGCCGTTCCTTCTGATTGCAACAGCTACAATGTTTGTCACATACTTCATCACACGCTCGATAACCAACCTATATCTTCTCATTACGCTACGTATCATCATTGCTGCCATCATCTATGTTGGTTCTCTTTGGCTGCTTGGTGCAAAGATACTACGTGAATGTGTGAGGTATGTTATGCCACGCTTCCCAATCCTTTCCCGTTGGATTGGGTAACAAATGCAATGACTTAACCACTAATCAAAACAATACCATTATGAGAAAACTATGTTATTTGGCATCCATGCTCTTGCTTTACTCCTTGTTCGTATGTTGTTCCAATATGGAGGAAAAGAATGTGATGGTATCATTCAGAGAATCCGTTAAGGATAGTGTGTTTCAGATGAGCCAATTGTATGAGGAAAAGTACGACAGTTTCTATGTTCTTCGTCCTTATTTCCCTGTGGATTCATTGGGTCAACTTGAGATGAGTGATGGACTCAAGGAATTCTTAGAATATAGATTAATGTTTGATAATGCTTTCATCATTCTGCTATCTGAGGCATCTACTGTTAAAGCGTATTCTGAAATTTTTAACAATGATGTTGCATTCGAAATGCCTTATGGTAAGGGCATTTCTATGGACGTCCCTCTGACCATTGCTTCAGACTCAATCCATACTGGAAACTTCGTAAAGTTTATGAAAGAATAATATTGTAGGAGTTATCTCATAGAAGACGAACCGTTAGACTATAATCAATAAAAGGCTATATTTAATAAACGGTAATCTCATGCAGGTTACCGTTTTATTTTATCCCCAATATTTGTATCTTGATGTTGAAGAATGAAGGTGTGCCTATTTTGACACACCCTCCTTTTTCGTATTAGTGGCAACCAAAGGATATGCATAGACTTTAGCGGTTAGTAGTAAGTACGTTCAGGAACGTACTATCAGTACGTCCTCAACGTACTGGGAGTACGCTCGCTACGTATTTTAAACAATGTGTAGTTTAACGATTTTAGTTGACTACTTTATGTTTGAACAGCTATTGAGCTGCGTTCAAACATTGTTTAACCATTGTTAAATGGTTATCTAATGGTTGTTTAATTTGCATTATTCCGCTATCTTGATTGCAACGGAGTGGATTTGTTGCCATCCAGCCTTGTCCGTGAGGCGAATCATGAAGTGATAGTCGCCTGTATCAATATCAGCAGGAATCGGAATGTCAAACTTGGCTTCGTATGAGCGTAGTCCTGACGGAATGGCGTAATCCTGATTATAGACCCAAGGATGTTGAGGTGTTTTCTTGGCATCCATCTCACAGTCAACGGATGTAGTACTGTGGGTGTGGTGGTCGAAATTGTTATGTATCTCGATGTTGTAAGCACCCAGTTCCTGATTATCCGTCATGATATAATGGAATAGAATAGTTTCTCCACGGTGATACACCTGACAGTCGATAGGATTCTCAACTATGTCCTTGTTGCTGATTACTGGTTGCTGCATGTCCTTGCTGTCATCGTCATCTGAATCGCCACAAGACACAATGCTTAGTGCTGATGCTGCTATAAGAGCCGTAATGAGGCTCATGATTCTTTTGTTGTTCATTATTCTGTAGTTTTATTGGGGGGGCGCCGAACACGGCGCACCCAGTGTAGATTGTTTACTTATTCTTCATCGTGGTCGTGATGATGCTCATGCTCGTCATCATCGCCATCATCCTCTACTAATTCCAAGTGACTCTCTACGGTAGTCTGCTGACCCATATTGTCTGTTACAGTAAATTGGAGGTGATACTCACCAAGTGGAGCATCAACAGGGATATCGATGTGCTCGTGGAACTCGGCATTGCGCACACCAATGTACTTACCTGTAGTGTATGACAACTCAACAATCTTGTTTGCGCCACCCTCTTGGTGTATCTCTATGTCGATGCGCTGGATGAGTCCTTCTGCGAGCAAGTCAGCCTCAAGGTGAAGGTCGTGCCCCGGATGAGCATGTTTTCCATTGTCGTGACCAACCTCTGTGAGAGTGATGGAAGGCTTTGCTGGCAACACATCGTCATCATCGTTGCCGCAAGATGTAAAACCAAAAGAGAGAACTGTAATGAGAGCCATCATGAGGCTCATATTGAATATCTTTTTCATTGTCTTTGTACGTTTTTAGGGGCACACCGTACACGGTGTGCCTGTTTTAACTTTTAATTTTTAACTTTTAACTCTTGCATCACGAAGAATGAGTGATGCAGGTTAGAATTCCAGTCCCACCTTAATTGATACATTGCGTCCAGGTTCGGGCACATCTATCAAGCGGTAGTAACTGGTGTGGTCGTAGTAACGGCGGTTAAGCAGATTGTCTGCATGCAAAGCAATATTGATTTTGCTGTTGCGCACGTCTATCTGCTTTCCTGCCGACAGGTTCAAGGTCCAATAGCCATCGGTAGGATTCTCTGGTGGCACAATCTCATGTTGTGCACCAACGAAGTGGGCATTCATCCCCACAAACGTATTACCGTGCCATTGGAACGAATACTTGACACCTGCATCAACAGACCATGGGGTGCTGAATGGCAATGTGTAGCCTTTCTTTTGTCCCGATTTCTGACGGGCATAAAGATATTCACCTTTCAGTTCCGTCTCCCAGTGCTTGTTGATTACATACAACACTTGTGCCTCCACACCATAGCGAAGAACCTTTGCCTGGGTGTAGTGGTACAACTGAAGTCCTTCCACATATTGTGCGGTCGGATTCAGGTAGATGTAGTTGGGGAAGTAGTTCAAGTATGGATCCACCTGTATGAACACAACATCATTGTCCCAATGGATACCCATGTCCAACTGGTAGCTTTCCTCAGGGTCGAGGTCAGCATTACCACGCTCATAACGGAAGATATGGTAGTTCACACCATCTGCTCCAAGTTCCTTAGGAATAGGCATACGAAAGCTCTTGCCCACATTTGCCTTTAGTACCCAGTGACCAGTAGCGTAATTGATTCCTGTTGACCATGTGAAGCTTGTAAACCTACGGTCAGCATTGGCTGAACGTTCCATATATACAGAGTCACCAGCGGATGTTGGTGTCATGTACCAGTCGTGATAATTGCTTATAGTAGTATTTGCATGGTCTATGCGAACACCTGCATTCAGTTTGAGATTATCATTTACACTGTAACTATCCATGGCATATAGTCCGGCAGAAGATGACTTGAAGTCAGGAATGATGAAGCCCCAGCCACTGCGACGGTTGTGTTGATACTCACCATTCACACCTGTCCTCAGTTCGTGACATTCGCCTAAGTTGATACTCAAGCCCATGTTGGCAGTCAAGGTGTTCTTGACAAAACGACGTTCGAGCGTACCATCAGGTTGTGGCATGTAGCCATGACTCACAGGTTCACTCAGTTCCTCACGTATATTGTTCTGCCATGCAAGGTTGAAGTCCATGCGCACATTGTCGCTCTGCCATGATGTATGGCTGAGTACCTTTAGATGGTTAACCCACTGATAAGGCAGGTCAACATCACGACGTGAGTGGTCATAATCGATATCTGACAGACGCACCTCCAGTCCGTGTGCGTTGGCAAAGAAACCGCTCTTCGCGTAACTGTCACTTATGCGTATGTCGGTATGAAACCTATAGCCGGCATAACCAAGCATAAGGTTACAATCACGCTCACAACCAGCTGTGTTACGCAGACGGTGATTCTTCAGACGAATCCAATATGAATAATACCGAATGCTGTCGGTCGGTACGCTGTAGTCTGCATAGTCGATGACTGTTGCACCTGCACGATAGAACCATCTGCCACTTCGTCCTCCCAGTCGCGCAGAAAGTCCGAGCTGCTCGTTGTTTGAACGGCCAAAGACTTGTACATTACCGTTCAACGATTCTGTTGGAACATGGTTGGTGTAGAGACTGAGCACTCCGCCGATTGCATCCGAGCCGTACAGAAGTGCGGCAGGACCCTTTATAATCTCGACGCGGTCAATGGCGAACTGGTCAATCTCCAGTCCGTGGTCGTTTCCCCATTGTTGCCCCTCGTGCTTTATACCATCTTCGCTCACTACCATGCGGTTGTAGCCCAATCCACGTATTGTAGGCTTTGATTGTCCTGAACCTATTGCCATTGCCTTGACACCGGGAATGCCCTCAAGAGTCTGTGACAATGAGCCTGCGAAGTTCTGTTGCAGATATTCCTTACTTACTTGTACAGCAGACTGTGACATACGCATCTGAAAATCGCGTTGATGCTGTCCGCTTACGGTTACGTCGTGAAGCACGATGACAGAATCATCGTGTTCCACATGACCACCAGCCACGCACGCAGCAAGCGCGGTGGCAATGATAGATGTTGTCATTTATGATTTTTCCATTTTGTCTTTGTAGCCCATAGGTATTACAAAGACCATAATAAACTACTACTGTCATCCTTGTATGGATGGCAGTACCCCTTAATACGTTAAATGGAGAAAACAGGGGGAGCACGAAGCCCGACGATGCCCCCGTGAGCAACACAAACATTGTGACGGCGGGCATCAATTCTGACGTTAAGAAGCTTGTTGTACCTTACAAGCAATACTGTCGTAGCGGCAATGAACGTCAGAGTAAGAAATTGACAAAGTACACAATGGTCTATTGATGTTGAAAGCTGACTGATGTGGCCGTAACAATGATGGTGTACACATTCGTTGCATACCTCCTCCATTGTTTCGTCCTGCTCATGTACGTGGAGTGATGAAATCACGAGCATTGGCACAAAGACTGCCAATAGCATCCACGAAGCAATATGTCTCTTTGTTGTCAACTTCACGGCTGCAAAGGTATGAAAAAATACTTTATGATGTTAACGAACTACTAAAGTTTTCAAGCATCATTACGGTTATTCAGACAAATTGTAGTAACTTTGTGCACAAAACAAATCACATACTTTAAAATGGTCAAATCAAAAACCAACTACATCAACAGACTCGGCACAGCACTCAAAGAAGGATTTGTGTACTATTGCCTTCTCACATCATGCATCACGATGATGTTTATCTGGTACATTCTGAACAGTCAGATACTTGACGTGATGGATTTCATGGGATGGGTATTCTATATTACGTCATGTGTATCACATGCCGCTTGTCTATCCCTGATCATATATGTACTTTATGCAGCAATTGCAATCACAAGTCTGTCAAAGGTGGCCAAAGTAACAATGAGTCTTCTGTCCACATTCGGCATCATACTATGCTACATCAACCAGCAGGTTTATCAGATATACAAATTCCACATCAACGGATTTGTCATCAACATGATAACAGGACCGAGTGCATCTCAGATATTCACATTTGACACTCGCCTTTACTTCCTTTACGGCTTCTATGCACTAATAGTACTTGCAGCATGTATAGGAGCATGGCGGCTTGTAGGAATCATCACCCAAAGAAACATTGCAAAAGGAAAGAACATAGGTATTGCACTTGCCATCATACTGGCAAGCACATTATTTGCACATATATATCACATATTTGCATCATTCAACCAGAAGCAATCCGTGATTGTGAGCGAACGCCTCTTGCCTTACTACTTCCCTACTACATCATACGGTTTCCTCACAGAGACATTGGGACTCACTCCACCAGAGAACGTGAACATGGACTTTGGCACAAGCGGAGACATGAAATACCCACTCAACCCAATCGTCACAGAGAACACAGACAGCACAAGACTGAACATACTGTATATCCTTCTTGATTCTTGGAACACAAGGTCACTGACAAAGGAGTGTATGCCTAACATATATGCCTACAGTCAAGACAACCTTTACTTCATGAATCATCTGAGCGGTAGCAATGGAACACGAAGCGGAGTATTCAGTCTATTCTTCTCTCTCCCATCCTATTACTGGAACATAGCAGAAAGCAACCATATCACACCAGTAATCCTTGATGTAGCAAGAGAACAAGGCTACACATTCAGGAACTACCCAGGAGCAAGCCAACTTGATCCACCTTTCGGACGTGTCCTGTTTGCAAAGGAAAAGAATGTCAGGATTGATACTCCAGGAAACACCGTATATGACAGAGACGAACAGATAACAAAGGACTTCATCGCTGACATCAAGTCTGCCAAGAACGGGAAAGAACCATTCTTCTCATTCCTCTTCTATGACCTTCCACACAGCTATGAACCATCACCCAAACATAAGCAGCCATTCCAGCCTGCATGGGAATATGCAAAGTATGACGAGCTTAACAACGACACAGACCCAGTTCCATTTTGGAACCTGTACCGCAACACTTGCTATCAGGCAGATGAACTTATCGGAATGGTTATTAACACTCTCAAGGAGACTGGTCTCGATAAGAACACAATGGTCATAATCACAGGAGACCACTCACAGGAGTTCAACGAGAACAAGAAAAACTACTGGGGACACAATGGCAACTTCTCAAAGGCACAGATAAAGGTTCCTCTCATTGTCCATATCCCTGGCAAGGAACATAAAGTGTACAACCATCGCACAACTCACTACGACATCATCCCGACTACAATGCACAACGCACTCGGAGTAAGAAATCCAGAAAGTGATTACTCAATGGGACACCAGCTCACAGACACACAGAGCAGAAACTGGCATGTAGTAGGTTCTGAGCTCAACTACGCCTTCATAGTCGATAACGACACGATACTCGAAAAGAGTGCCGAAGGAGGATTACTTGTGTATGATGCCGACATGAACATGGTGCCTGACTACAACATAAACATCAAGGCATTCAACAAGGCTGTTGACAAACTGAACAGGTTTATGAAGTAAGCTAATCACTGACATACAAAGATTATCCCACAACAACAAAGAAACTGCCACTTTACGCATAGTAAATATGATAGTTACGATGCGTAAAGTGGCAGTTTACACTTGATAACTAACTATTTCCTATTGTTTTTTGTCTTCGTTCAAATAATACAACGCCTAAAAGTAAACTATGATAGGTATTTGTTTATACCATTATCACACCATTTTATTCTACCTGATATCACCTTATCCAGCACATCAAGATGGTACTGCTCATTTGAACGTGAAGATTCGACATGCCATAAATGAAAAACGACACCACCCATTTTGAGTGCCTTCTTCTTCACTCCAGCAAAATGAAGACGATAAATAAGTTCACCATCCTCATGTCCCCATTGAAGCAAATCCTCATTATAGCCATTGACCTTAATAAGGTCAGAACGCCAAAATGCCACATTACAACCACGCATGTGGTCAATCTTACGTGCATACCGAAGCGCCATGAAATGACGAAGGACTTTACTTCGGAAACTATTCATGATGAAAGAAAGCTTAAAACCACCGATATTAGTCTTAAAGACACCTGTCTTGATTATTTCCTTTGTCAACCTTTCATCTATTTTCGTACGGCTTCCACACACATAATATCCAGGTTCCATAAGTTCAAGATGATCCTGTATGAAATGTTTGTCAAGTACTACGTCACCATCAATCTGAATTATATATTCACCCTTGGCAATGGCTATTGCCTTATTAAGTATGATAGTCTTACGGAAACCTTCATCTGGATGCCATACATGTGTAATATCAAGTTCTGGATAAAAGTTCTGCATTTCTGCTATAGCTTTTCTTGTATCATCATTAGAGCCATCGTCTGCAATAATGACCTCAAGAGGCAAGACAGTCTGCCTCGCAACGGATTCGATAGAAAGCCTCAACGCCTCTGGCCAATTATATGTAGATACCAAAAGTGATACACTCTGGCGATTATTGTTGAACATATTCTTATCTTTATATGTAAGTTTGTGAATAAAACTCTGTTTGCTTGCCTTTTCCTTGAGGCATTCAGAATACTTTGCACCTCTCTTCAACGCATAGAACATATAATGCATTGGTGCATCATCCATGCCGCGGTTTAACCTTTGAAACTCATTACACATCTCTTTGTCTGACGACACGAGAGACTTGAACATAAGGTGAACAAGGAAATAATGAATAAGATAATCATTATGTTTCCAATAGTAAACAAGGAAAGAATAAAGCTTGCTTATCATCGGATGACATGGCAAAGCCTTCATGAAGCAAGACTGAATATATGTATATGCAAACTCTCCTTGAGACCTGTAGCAAAAGAATGGTGCTTCCAATATATAATCAGGAATACATGATGTCATCAAACACGTGGCATCTATCCATATACCTCCATAAGCTGCAAGCAAATAAACACGAATTATGTCAGAAAAGTGAGCATCAGCAATTATTCCACTATGCCTTGCCCTCTCTATCTCTTCAGGCAAACAAACATAATCCTTATAGTTGGCATTTGTAAGATAAACAATCCTATACCCTTCAGGAGCATACTTTTTAACGGAATCCATACATTCAGTAACAATCTCAGGTCTGTCATCAAGTCCCTGAAACCAACATTGCCAAATAGTATGCGAGTCATTTATTTCTTTTGCAACTCTAACAGGAGACTGTTCTTCCAAAGAGCCCATCATTTGAGTCAACATATTCACGCATCTACATGGAGAAAAAGGATACAATCCTTCCCTTACTTTATGTCTGAGTTCCTTATTCCAGAAAATCAAGCCCGAGACAGTATTTGCCGCAAACTTTCTTATTGATACAATATGCTTATTCATAAGTAGGTGTGCATATTTTTTATAGATTAATGATGTCAAGATTTAACCATAGAAACAATATAGTTCAATAGTTTCTCGTCATTAGAGTCAACCTTCCTGACAAACAAACAATCAGATTTTGTTATTTCGGGTATATCATCTGACGTAAACGTATAAGGTTCACCTCTGTCCCAGTCAATCAAACGCATATTACGTCCATAGATATCCTTTCCACCCGTAGTGCCTGTCTTTTCGTCACATCTATACACATTGGAATAGAACGGAGACTTGAATAAAACAGACTGAAGAAATATCTCATCCGCACAGAAAGAATGGGAATACTCTTTTTTAATCTCCTTTTTCTTAGAAAGAAGATAAGCTATAAAATCATCCGTAACAGAAACCCAATTAGGTCCCATCTTATGAGATGCATACCATTCTTCAGTCGGTTTACGTGAGAACTTTTTGTTTAAAGACAGTAATTGTTTTTGAGCAAACCTGACTATTGACTGACGCATAGTGCGTTTCTCTATACGCTTGTAATTATGGAAATAATGCTTCCTCAACCTTTTATATATAACTGTTTTGAAATCATTTTGATTCCATAATTCCACAAACTCTGCCCCATTATTTTCACGGAAAAACTCATGAATCTGTTTTTGAGACTTGATAGGCATATCAACCCCAGAGAGAAGATGATAGTATGAATAACGCCCATTATTATGCGCATACTCAAACAAGCGAAGCTCTGCATCAATCTGTGAATACTCGCCCCACCATATTTTTATAGATGGTACAACGTACAACCTACTGCAAGAAAGTTCTGGAAGCTTACATCCTCGAAGGCTCGACTTGGCATCTATAAGCAAGTAGATATCATTCAGCGGGTCATCAAGTAACCTTAATAACGTGTGAAGCAATACCTTTTCAGAATGTGCTATAATGCAATAAGCATGCTTATCCAGAATATTATTATCTACCATCGTTTGCTGTTTATGAATGTTATAAAGTGAAGAAAAGACCTTATCATCCTTGTATATACTTTACTCTGAGAGCAATAATTCCTTGTCAGAATACATGGTTTATTGTCAAACGTGTATAATTCATCTAATGCCTTCAGATATACATCAGGTATGAGTTCTTTGAAAAAAAGTTCACGTTCCTTCTCCATCCTATCCTTGTTCTGTGAACTGAAACCTGTTATGTCATAGCGACACACAACAACATTTCTGTACTTGAATCTTGCACCAGCCAACATCAATTTGACCTGCATGTGCCAATCTGCGACAATAGCATATCGTGTATCAAATCCTCCTACCTCTGCAAAACGTTCTCTTTTCACAAATGTTGTCTGATGATTCAAAGGATTTTTCCTCAGATACTGAAGGGTCAATTCTTCTGGCTGTTTACCTATGTCATCTCTGTCTGGATAACAATAACAGACATCTCCATAAAGGAAATCAGCATCCTCATTATCTTTATTTTCAAAAAAAGAAGACAAAACCTCTGACGAATAAAAACAATCACCAGAATTAAGGAAAAATATATAATCGCCCGTAGCTAATCGTCCTCCCTTGTTTAAAGCATCGTATATACCATTATCCTTTTCTGATATAAGACGAGAGAATAAACCTCTATTATCTTCCAAAAAGGATACACTACCATCCGTACTACCACCATCCACAATAATCCATTCAAAGTCCCGGAATGATTGATTTATTACACTACTAAAAGTACGCTTTAAGCCCTCAAGGTTGTTATAATTGATAGTAATAATAGATAGTTTCATTTCTTGTTCATCATGAAATTTCATAAGTTGATTCACATTGTTTATTTGTTGTTCTTCTCCACAACCTTACCCATCATCACCACCTGATATAACGACTCAAGACAGGCATAAACAAAGCCTGGTATTCCGTCCCTAAAACCACCCTTTATGAAGTAGCTCTTGACAAAACGATGTGTAGGACGACTCACGAAAGCCCATGCGCCATAATTCTTACCTGCTTTCTTTATCATCTCATTCTGTGTATAGATATCCGTCTTGCGAAGACGATCGGATACACTATCATTGGCAAGATGTTCAAAAACTATACCTGAGTGCTTAGGGATACGTATAACCTTACCCTTTACCGTTGGTTGTACATGAATTATAGGAGGCCAATCCGTAACATCCTTGCGGAAGAAGCGAAGAATATAATCAGGATAAAGGGCATGCATAAATTGCCCCATGAAATAATTCCTACGCGGAATGAATACGCCATCTGGACAGTCATCACTGCTTATCAAGTCATAAAGATAATGACGAAGTTCAGGAGTAACAATCTCATCAGCATCTACAACAAGTACCCAAGGATTGCTTGCGCTTTGTATGGCAAAGTTGCGAGCTGGTTCTACAATATTATAGTCCTTCTTCTCAAATGTGACAATCCTACATCCGTACTTACGAGCAATATCCAACGTAGAATCCGTACTTTCCATGTCACAAATGACTATCTCATCAAAGGACTTTACAGACTCCAGCACCTTCGCAAGATGCTTCTCCGCATTATATGTATTTATTACAACTGATATCATGTTCTTATTTCTGGTGACAACGTTCATAAGTATCATTCCATATTGAGTCAAGTCTTGGCAACTGCTCGTCAAAGTCCTTGAAGTCAATCTTTGCAGCTTCTGCCTCGTGACTTGTAATCCAGAATAGTCTCGCTTTGCCATACATTGAAGCAACCAAGGAAAATGAACTTGGAGGACCAATTACATAATCACACTGGGAAAGGAGACAAAGATCCTCACCTGGATTACCATTAGGGAAATATACCTTTGAACTTTTTATTGAAGACTTGAACTTGTCATGGTCAAGAGCAGACGCATTCCCGCAGATATAAACCACACAAGGCTTATTGGCAAGCGATTGGATAAAGCGATTAACATAGGTGATGAACTCTTCATCACTAAAGTAGAAAACACCATTTAACCATGTCTTATAGTCGCCTCTACGGATATGAATTCCTATCTTTACCTCATCCTGCGAAGACGTGTTGTGAATATATGCGTCAATCTTCCCCTGAATAGAAGGCTTGAAACGGAATAACGTCTTTATGTCTTCCTTATATTTATGGAACAAGTCAAAATACCTTACGCACCATCCCTCAACCATTACTGAACGATGTGATAAGATAAACCGTTCCTTCTCCGACTTGTCCTCGTTTATGTCATTATAAGCCACTACTGGTATTATGCCAGTAAATGCCATGAACTTGCCAAGCAAATAGCTAAAGAAATTATGCTTGAACTCAGTACAGATATTGAAATACTGGTATTTGTAAGCAAAGCGCATAGAAATGCATTGGCACCCATTCTCTTTTGCCCAAGCATATACGTGCGCAAACTGCAATATGTTATTGCACATTTGTCCTTTATCCCTTACAAATATCATAGTTTCTTATACTTTTTTGTTTTACACTTATAATGGTTCCTATCGGTTAGCAGTATCCGTATATAGTTTCTGGAGTATTGCCTTACCCTTTCTTACTCTCTGTTCCTTATTACTGCCTATCTTATCCACGTTCTGCAAAATCATGTTTGCGTCAAGGTCGTATGTGCTTACTCCCGTTGAGTCGAAGAAAGAAAACTCGACCTTAGAACAATGTATGGCTGTCGGATAAGTATAAGTCTTGCTCAGTACATCACGACTATATGTAAAGTCTTTATGCTCAATGCCAAGTTGTCCAAGAAGCGTAGCGGCTAAATCTGACTGATTCATCAATGTATTGATTTCTCGATGTTCCTTAACTGCACCACCTACCATTACAAGAGGTATGTGTATCACATCAAAACTTGAGAACGTATATCCTCCTTGACCTATAGCACCATGGTCAGACACAATAATCATAACCGTATTATCCCATTTGCCTTCAGCCTTCAGCTTATTGACAAACTTGCCAAGACAATCGTCCGTATAAGCAAAACTGTTTTCGACTTTCTTGTCAAGTCTTTTGTAAGGAACATCCCAAGGCTCATGACTTGACAAAGTCATGATGCTTACGAAAAATGGTTCTGCAAGATTACGAACGGATTCCGAAACCTTACCGAACAAGTATTCATCTGGAACGCCCCAATCAGAGGTTCTCTCCTTGCGAGAGAAATCCTTGTCTGAATATGTCTTCTCATAACCGTTCTGAAGCATGAAGCCACCCATATTGGTGAAGTTGATGTCACCACCATACCAAAATTCCGTGTTATAACCAACATTCTTCAACGAACGCGCAATACCTGGTAGGGTTTCACACTTCTCTGGTATCTTCATGAGCGAAGCAGAAGGGTAACCGAGCCATCCGCTATTGATACTTACAAGCCCTCTATCTGTACGGAAACTGTTACCTTGACAATTGGAAAAGAGTATTCCCTCACTGGCAAGCCTGTCAAGATTAGGGGTAGCATCTTCATTTGCCCCGACACACCCAGCAATACTTGCGCCACAACCTTCCCAAACAACGAGAATGATATTAGGACGATTAGTGGTGAACAGAGTATCTGACTCAACACTCTCCGTGTTGTAAATACCTTGCAACAAGCTGTTCAACTCCTTTTCATCACCATAATATTGGTACTCACTCGCGAAGTCCTGCTGATGAGACAAGGAATAGAACATATTGAATGCGCTATTAACAGCTGAATGGTTCAAAAATTGCTTATCTGAATAATATGCGCTTGTGACATTTGCAGTTCCCTCACCTACTCCACCACGAATCATGATGAACATCAATCCGAGTACAGGAATCATGACCAAAGAATGAAAAGGTTTTGAGGACTCATTGAGGAGCCTACCTGGCAAGACATAATACACAAGAACACAATAAACGGCAGTAAGAACAAGAATGGAGACGATTGTCAAGAATACGAACAAGCCACTTACACTTGCAAGCGCATCGGCAGGCTTGTCTGTATAAATAAAGACCGTTGAGTCAAGCTTGAATTGCCAGAAACCATACATCACAACATCCGACACATAAATGATGGCAAGAAGTAATAATATGACTATGAAATAAGGCATGAGCCACTTGCGCAGATTTATCTTCACGAAGAAACTCACAAACAAGACGATCCACGGAATCACGAGCACATAGCCACTCATGGTAGAGTCAAGAGCCAATCCATGCCACATGACGGCAAGGTAATCTATAGGCGTAAGCGATTCACATACTGATGAATTATAAAGCATAAACACAGGTTTCTGCAAGATAAATATGAGCATCAGCAAAAGGAACAGCTTGAGCAATATGTATAATCTTGAATCTTTAATTCTTGTCATTAAGCATTATATTTTTTGCAAATTTACAACATTTTACCGATAACACATCCGTTTACGTAAGTAGAGTTTAATTTTTATTCGTAACTTTGCCAAATATTTAATAAAACGTAAGTAAAAACCATAATATGGTCCTATTAAGCTTTGACACAGAAGAGTTTGATGTTCCGAGGGAACATGGGGTAAAGTATGACACACTCAAAGAAGGTATGGAGGTTTCCAAATACGGTACGAACAAAATACTTGACATACTCAAGAAAGAAGGCGTAAAAGCAACTTTCTTTTGCACATCCAACTTTGCTCAACACGCCCCTGAGGTAATGGCGCGTATCATGAACGAGGGACACGAAATAGCTGCTCACGGATGCGACCATTGGAATCCAAAACCAGAGGACGTAATAAACTCTAAGCGCATACTCGAAGAGGTCACAGGAAGAACTATTTACGGTTATCGTCAGCCACGAATGTTTCCCGTAAGCGACGAGGAAATAGAACGTCAAGGCTACACATACAATTCTTCCCTTAATCCTGCTTTTATTCCAGGACGCTACATGCATCTAACGGAGCCGCGCACTCCTTTCATGAAAGGTAACGTCCTCGAGATTCCAGCAAGTGTAACTCCGTGGTTCCGTTTCCCACTCTTCTGGCTTGCCATGCACAACCTACCAATGTGGCTGTACAAGTCATGGTGCAAGTGGACACATAATCATGACGGACAATTCGTGATATATTTCCACCCATGGGAGTTTTACCCACTTGGCGAACATCCAGAGTTCAAGATTCCATTCATCATCAAGAATCACGCAGGTGAAGGAATGTACCAACGCCTTGGCGAACTTATCCGTATGTTCAAGAAGGAAGGCGCACAATTCATCACGTATTCAGAATACACTAACAACTACTTCGTACATAATCAAGGAAAATGAAAAAAATCACAATATTACTTCCCGCATATAATGAAGAATCCTCATTCACTCTCTTACGAAAGTGCATGAATGAGGTTCTTGCATCCAATCCCAACTATGAATGGGAATTTCTACTCGTTAATGATGGAAGTACAGACAACACGCTACAACAGATGATTCGTCTGCACGAAGAAGATTCCCACTTCAGTTACCTTGACCTGTCACGCAACTACGGAAAGGAAATCGCTATGATGGCTGGATTTGACTATGTTGATAGCGATGCCACAATTATTATGGATGCTGACATGCAACATCCAATAGACGTCATTCCTGAAATGATAAAATATTGGGAAGAAGGTTATGACGATGTCTATGCCCAGCGAGAAAGTTCAAAAGAGGGATGGATCAAACGCAAGACATCACAATGGTATTACAAACTATTGCAAAGCCTTACGAGAGTTCCAATACAAAAGAACACAGGTGATTTCCGCTTACTTGACAAGAGCTGCATTAAGGCACTTCGCATGATGCGTGAAGCTGAACGCAATACAAAAGGCATGTACTCATGGATAGGTTTCCGCAAGAAAGGTATCTACTATAAGCAATTGGAACGTCAGGAGGGAGAGACAAAATGGAGTTTTCTATCACTCGTCAATTTGGCAATCAATGGTATAATGTCTTACACCATTGCACCATTACGTTTTGCTTCATTTGCAGGAATAATCATTTCATTTATTGCATTCATTTATCTCATATACATCATCGTTGTAACAAACATTTTTGGTGAACCTGTCCAAGGATACCCTACCATTATGGTTACGATACTTTTCCTCGGAGGTGTTCAGCTATTAAGTTTGGGTATAATAGGCGAATACCTCGGAAGAGTTTTCAACGAGGTGAAAGGACGCCCAGGATATTTCATTAACAGTTATAACGGAAAGAGAGATTCTATCAATGGAACTGACAAATAAAGTACAAACATTCTTTCACAAACCATTCTTTAAAAGTCCCAATACACTTTTAGGGCTATGGCTTGTACTCGGATTTATTTCTGGCATAGCAAAACTGCATCATCATAACAACTTTGCTATTTTCAGACATGTTTTCTGGCACACTATACAAGGTAAATCTCTTTATGATTATTATCCTGAAGAGTATTTCGACCATAATCTCTATGGTCCTATATTCTCTGCAATCATAGCTCCATTTGCCATAATACCAGAGATACCAGGCCTCATTCTATGGTGTACGGCACTCGCAATGTTCATGTATTGGGCAATCCGCAAATCTACATTTTCTGACTACCAGCAAGTATTCATACTTTGGTTTTGCGCTCACGAACTTCTCACGGCATTATTCATGCAACAATTCAACGTTGCAATTGCAGGAATAATGCTTCTAAGTTACCACTTCGTGAGGAAAGAACGTGACGTATGGGCTACATTCTTTATCGTGATTGGATTCCTTGTAAAACTGTATGGAATCGTAGGACTTGCATTCTTCCTTTTCTCAAAGCATAAAGTGAGATACGCCTTGTCATTCATGGGATGGCTCATTGTACTCTCATGTATTCCTATGCTTTATTCAGGATTTGAGTATCAGATTACCCAGTATAAAGAATGGATAGAATGTCTTAGCGGCAAGAATGTAGAAAACGGAGACTCAATAGCACAGAATATTTCACTACTTGGAATGGTTCATAGAATATCAGGCTTACAGTTCTCCGACTTGTTCATCATCATTCCAGGAATGGCACTCTTTGCTATCCCATATCTTAGGATTAAGCAATATGCAAACGAAGGATTCAGGCAGACAATCCTCGCATCTGCACTCATGTTCATTTGCTTGTTCAGCACAGGTACAGAGTCAAGCGGCTACATCATAGCCCTCACAGGAGTGGCAATATGGTTCACGGCAAGCCCTTGGAAAAGGGGCAGGATAGACGTGGCACTCATGGTGTTTGCCTTCATTCTGACAAGCCTTTCGCCATCCGACTTGTTCCCAGCATACATACGCAAGGAATGGGTACAACCATACGCCCTAAAGGCTCTGCCAGTAGTAATAATATGGTTCAAGCTCTGCTACGAGATAATGACAAAAGATTACAAAGATACTAAAGAGCAATGATTACAATACAGGAGATAAAGAATAACGAAAAGATAATGCAGTTCATACGTTTCTGCATCATAGGAACAATTGCCGCCGCCGTCCACTATGGCATCTATTATATAATGTTGTTTTGGGCAGAGGAAAACATATCTTACATCACCGGATACCTCATCAGCTTCGTTGGCAATTTCTATCTCACATCTTATTTCACGTTCCGTACAATACCAACAATAAAGAAGTTCCTCGGATTTGCTTGCAGTCATGGTATCAACTTCGGACTTCACATCGTCCTATTTAACGCTTTCTTGTGGTTGGGCATCCATCGTCTTGTCGCCCCTCCACTTGTCATGATTGTAGCCATGCTTGTACAATTCACAATACTTAAATTCATCTTTACGCCTAAAAGCAAAAACAGCAGTCACACATAAATGTGACTGCTGTTTTTTGTCTTTATCTTATCTTCTCATAAACTGCCATGAGCTTTTCGGCACATACCTTTGGATGGAAGGTGTTCATGGCATACTCGTAACCACCCGAAATCATCTTGCCACAAAGGATGTCGTCCGTGAGTACAGATGCTATCTTGTCACGTATGTCCTCCACGCTTGATGGGTCTGCTTGTAGGGAGTATGGACCTCCTGCCTCAGGGAGACTGCTCACACTACTCGTCACCACAGGACAACGGCTCAAGAGTGCTTCGACTACAGGTAAGCCGAATCCTTCGTAGAAACTTGGATAGACAAATGCCTTTGCCTTGGAATAAAGTACCTGCAACTCATCATCACTCACCCTCTTCTTTGGGAAGATGACAAGGTTCTCCATATTATGTTCTGCTATGTATCGCTTTACCTCGTCCTTGTATTCACGTCCTCCACCTACTACCACAAGTGGTATCTGAAGGTCTTCAGGAAGAAGCTCTATCGCCTTGACTATTCCTAATAGGTTCTTGCGTGAGTTGATTGAGCCTACATACAGAAGGAAGCCGCCTTGGAGTTCTGTGTTTTGAGTTATGAGTTCGGAATCATCCGCTGGCGAACTGGTAGCATAGAATCTCGGAGCCACAGGCTGATAGACAACGTCTATCTTGTTCTCATCCACGTCATAGAAACGAAGGATATCCTGTTTCGTACATTCGCTTATGGCTATGATGCGGTCAGCATTCTTTACGGCATAACGCCACTTGAGGTCATAAATCTTACGGTCTTGCCAATGGTACATGTCCGTGAATGTGCGGAAAGCCACGTCATGGATAGTAACAACACTTGGCACTCCACTCTTGCGTATTCCGACAGGCAACTCGTTGCTGAGACCGTGAAACAGATCTATGCCGTCACGCTTCAGGTTGATTGGAATACCGAAGGTGCGCCATAGGCTACCCTTGAGCAATCCATGTGGAAGAAGAGTCGTACAGTATCTCTTGTTCAGATACTCAGCCGCCTCATTATTGTCTTTAGGTGCCTTTGGTGTGTACAAAAAATAGGCATTCTCAGGGAAATATTCCGTGAGAATGTCTATTGTAGTTCGACTATGATTACCTAATCCTGTAAAGTTGTTGTAAAGACGCTTAGCGTCGAAACCGATTTTCATAGCAAAACATTTTTTAAGATTTATAATCTCAAATATATCATTTATGCCTCCGGGTCTTTTCTCAACACAGAGGACACAGAGTACTCAGAGCTTTTTTAAAACGAAAATTTAGATAATTAAAGAAAATTTCTTTATAGCAAGTCTTTTTATTTATGCCCTCTGTTCATAACGGAACGCATAAATGATAAATTCGAGATTTGAAATTAAGAAAAAATTTTTCTTTAATTTTCTTAATTTTCGTTCTTTACCTCACCCTCCTACTTCTTTCCGTAAAGTACAGGGTTGGTACTTGGGTCGTTGTACATCTTCATCTGCTTATAGACCTTCATGTACTTCTTTCCTGCCTCTATGTCTGCAAGGAGAGCGTCAATCGCACTTGAGAGGTCCTTCTTCTGCTCAAGGAGCACGTCGAGTTTAGCCTTGCAAGCCTCGATGTGCTCAGCAGAAGCATCCTTACGGTCAACCTGCTCCTGCATGTGATAAATCTTGAGTGCGAGGATGCTCAGACGGTCAATAGCCCATGCTGGTGACTCTGTATTGATAGTTGCATCCTTGGCAACCTTCACACCTGAATAGAGAGAATAGAAATAAGAATCTATACGCTCCACGAGGTCTGTACGGTCCTGATTACTCTTGTCAATACGGCGCTTGAGCTGAAGAGCCTCAACAGGGTCAATCTGAGGGTCACGGATAATGTCCTCAAGATGCCACTGTACAGTATCAATCCAATTTTTCACATACAAGTCGTACTCTATTTCACCTGGCTTATATGGATTATTGATTGGAGTATCAACATTATCAGTAAGATGATAATCCCTGATTACCTGTTCGAATATTGGGTTTGCTTTAGCTGTAAATGTCATATGTATTCTAATTTTTGTGCAAAGATACATAATTTTATCGTGAATGAATTAAAAGTCTCAAATATATTTCTTCATTACAGGATTTTTACATAAATTTGCACCCGTAAATGAACACAAGTTAGATACTTAACTTACATCAAGACGGTTCTTAATCTGAATCAAGGATTCTGTTTATTCATACAAGCCCCGGAATTCCCCAAGCGTACGGCTAATTGACTTTATGCGGTGCCCAAGCGGAATGGCGGGGTTTTTCGTGCATTATCGGGATAATGCACGAGTTAAAAGTTAAAAGTTAAAAATTAAAAGTTAAGTTGGAGAGTTAAGAGTTTACGCAAGAAAAACAACCTGTATAGTAAAACTTATTGCTTTTTATGCCGCCAAGCGGCCAATTAGAAAAACATGGGGAAAACAAAAGAAAACATATTTTTATCTGTTTTTTCATGTTTTTACCTGTTTTTTCTTCGTCCGCACGTCTCGTGCGATAAAAAAACTTAAACCAAATTACATATCGGCACTCTTCGATTGTCCTAAAGTTCATAGTCAGTACTTAGTCTCATATGAGTCAGTACTTAGTCAGTACTTTGACTATACTTCATCTTAAATATTAAGATTTTTGGATTCAATTCCAAAAATCTTATAAGTTTTTTGGATTCAGTTCCAAAAATCTTTTAATAATTTTGGATTATTCCAAATTATTCGTACTTTTGTATCATAAATTCAAACAATCAGGTTATGATCGAGAGAGTACTTAAAAACAGAGTCAATTCTTTGCTTGGCGGACAAAAGGCTATAGTAATTATGGGAGCAAGACAGGTTGGTAAATCTACCTTGCTAAAAGATTTGTTTGCCAACAGACAAGATGTACTATGGATGAACGGTGACGATCAGGATGTCCGAAACTTGTTCGATAATCTTTCATCCACAAGAGCAAAGGCCATTATCGGCAAGAACAACATCCTAATTATTGACGAAGCACAAAGGATTACAGACATAGGACTCAAGATTAAACTCTTTACTGATCAGGTAGAAGGTGTACAAGTCATAGCCACAGGCAGCAGCTCTTTCGAGTTAGCAAACAGACTCAACGAACCTCTTACAGGCAGAAAGCGTGAGTTCAAGATGTTTCCTATCACATTCAGCGAGATGGTCAATCATACATCCTTGCTTGATGAGCTAAGGATGATTCCTCATCGCATGGTATATGGCTACTATCCTGAGGTCGTAACAAATCTGGGAGACGAGAAAAATATTCTCAAAGAGTTGGCTGACAGCTACCTGTATCGTGACATTCTGTCACTTGACAATATTTCAAAGCCAGAGAAACTTGTCAAGTTGTTACAGGCTCTTGCACTTCAGATAGGCGAGCAAGTATCATACAATGAGGTCGGACAACTCATAGGAATTGACCCAAAAACAGTAGAGAAATACGTGGATGTACTGGAGAAGAGTTACGTCATATTCCGTCTTGGAAGCTTCTCACGCAATCTCAGGAACGAGCTGAAAAACAGCCGTAAAATATACTTTTGGGACTTAGGAATACGAAATGCCGTTATCGGTAATTTCTCAAACATAGAGAATCGTGCGGACGTAGGGGCATTATGGGAGAACTATGTGATAAGCGAGAGGATGAAGAAAAAATTATATTCGGACGCTTTCACAAACTTCTGGTTCTGGCGTACACAGCAACAGAAGGAGGTTGACCTCATAGAGGAGGAGGATGGCAAGATGCACGCATACGAGTTCAAGTGGAATCCTAAGAAAGCCAACGTAAAAGTTCCAGATTCATTTGCCAAGGCATATCCCGATGCCACCTTTGACGTCATCACGAACGAGAACGTAGAGGAATTCATCATGTGATGCAAAGCCGTATAGTTGCTATACAATAATTCTAATAAGGACTTAACAAAACGACTAAGCAACGAAGGGAAACGCATATTTTCTTGATAAAAATTTGTGCGTTTAAAGATAAAAACTGTATATTTGCCACGAAATCAAAACAAAAACTAACCAATATCTTATTGCTGTTTCTTGTGAATAAAGACTAACCAGATACATGGGGAGCAGCCATATCAACCTAAACAATTTGCAATCAGATGAAATCAACTATCAACCAAGTATGTAAGGGATTATTCCTTTCACTCGTGACTTCCTGTACCCTTTTCGTTCAGGAAGCAAAGGCATGGACAGGTTCTACACCTGCCAATGGACAGAACTACTATCTCTACAATCTTTATCAGGAGAAGTTCCTATCGTATGGTAACAGTTGGGGCACTCAGGTAAGTCTCGACAACAACAAACCTATGCTTTGTACTGTCAACAAGAACGGCACAAAGTGGACAATCAACACCCACTACAGCCTCTCGTCTCAGAGTTACAACGCAAGTGTGAACAACTACATGATTGTGGTGGATGGCGTACCTTTCGTCAATAGCAACTACGGTACAAGCGACACAAACTTCACCACACGCACACCACAGTCATTCACCATCTCATCTTCTGATGATAGAGGCTATTATCTCACATACACATCGTCGGGCACGACGCAGGCTCTCATGTTCGGAACAGGAACAGCATGCGAGATTGCGAATCTCAATCAGGGCTTCAACCGCAGCAAGGCAGAATGGCTCTTTATTACCGAAGCTGAATATAATGCACACATGGATAAGAAGCGTTTCGTAGCGGCATCCATGAATGTGGACGGAATGCCTAAGACCATCCGCATAGCAGGAGTATATAACTATACGCTCAATCCAGATGCCAAGGAGAGTGCTGGTGCAACTGCCATCGGAAGGAAACTCGTGAACATGGGTTACGACTTCATAGGTGTGAGCGAGGACTTCAACTACAATACGGAGATTATGAACGAGATTGGTAGTATATACAATCAAGGTACTCACCGTGGTAAGATTGAAACTTCACTTGCTGCTTATTCACGTATCATCTCCCAGACATCACCTGTATTCAATATTGACGGTCTCAACTTCTTCTGGAACAAGGAAAAGGCAACAGCAAGTAATGAGACATGGGTACGTTGGAATGATCACTACGGCTACACAAGCGACGGTGCTGACGGACTCATAGCCAAGGGCTACCGTTTCTACACCATAACACTCAACGATGGAACTCAGATTGATGTCTATACTCTCCACATGGATGCAGAGACAAGCGAAGGTGACAACCTTGCGCGTGAGTCACAGATGACTCAGCTTGCCAACGCTATCATAGCATCCAACAACGGCAATCCAATCCTCATCATAGGTGACACCAACTGCCGTTACACACGTGACCGTATCAAGACACTCCTCATCGACCGCATCAATGCTGACAGCCGCTTCACCATCAAGGACGCATGGATAGAACAAGCACGTGGAGGCATCTATCCTGCATGTGGCGGAAACTCAATCATGGCAAGTGAGGAAGGTTACCGCAAGGGCGAGGTTGTTGATAAGATTTTCTACATCAACAACACCCAGAGCGATGTACAGATTCAGGCAGAGACCTATCTTCAGGACCTCAGTTTCATCAACGACGAGGGCGAGCCTCTTGCAGACCACTGGCCATGTGTGATTGAGTTCAGTTATACAACGAATATTGTTCCACCTGTTCCAGAACCTGATACGACAGAACTATCAGGAATATACTACTTCCGCAACGTAGAGTCAGGCGCATTCCTCAAGCAAGGTGGATGGTGGGGAACTCATGCCGTTCAGGGCAACTATGGTTCACCAATGACCGTTACTCCAGTAAATGACAAGTATGTCATACAGTCAAACATCGGTTTCCTCTCACAGGGTGACCATTACATGGACGCATCAACTGAACAGAGATGGAACATCACCAAGACTGGCAACTACTATACTATTACATATAATAATAATGGTACGGTCATGGCTCTCACGGGTAACGACCCAACCACATTCCCTCATGGTGCAAACACACGCTACGTGACATGCGCACCACAGAACACAAGCGACGACTACCAGAAGTGGGAGCTTCTCACAGCCGAAGACCTCCTCGCAGAGATGGCTTATGCATCAGAGAACAATCCGATAAACATTACTCACCTGCTTTATGGTGCTAACTTTGACCGCAACGACACAGAGGGTCGCAGTCATTGGGTAAACAGCATAACTCCTGATGCTTCAAAGATGTCATATAATCTCTCAGGTGGACTCATCGAAGACTACAACGGCAACCCTTGTGCCGAAGTATATATCAGTTCGTACAGCGGATGGACAACATACGCCACCACTTGGGAGATAAGCCAGACAATAACGGGTGTGCCTAATGGACACTATCGTGTAACGTGTCAGGCATTCTACCGTGACGGCAATATGAACCAGAACAATCCGGGCACAATACACACACGTCTATATGCAGGTACTGGAGCAAATGCGACAAGCAAAGCCATTGCAAGCATATATTCTGCCCATTGCACCACACCTATAGGTGCTGGCAACAGAGACAAGGACGGCTACTACATACCAGACGGAATGGAAGATGCATCAGGATTCTTCAACGCTGGCTACTATAACAACACGCTTGAGTTCAACGTTACTGACGGTACTATCCGAATTGCAATAGGTAAGCCAACGACAACAAAGAGCACTTCAAGCTGGACATGCTTCGACAATTTCCAGATTGAGTATCTCGGCACAACCTACTACGAGGCACCTGCACGCATAAACACAGCAACAAGTATTTCGGAGTTAGGAAACAACACTGAAGGTGCTGAGTTCTACAACCTCAATGGTACTCGCACTAATTCACTCAACAAGGGCGTGAACATCATACGCACTAAGAACGGTGATACAATAAAAATTATGAAGTAAACATAAAAAGCACATCCCTCCTGCTTGTCCAATGGGGTAGCAGGAGGGATTTTTTTACCATTATGATTATTTTTTTCCTCAAATTCTGTTGTACTTAATCAAAAAAACGTATTTTTGCCATTGTATTTTCAGAAGTGAAATGTTAATGAACTTTACACTATAGGCTTTCTGTATTGTCATGAATGTCTATAATCGATAGAACATAAAACTTAAATTTACAAACTTTAAAAATCTAATATATTATGTTGGTTATGATTCTCGAACTATTGATAGTTCTCATCTGCCTCTATATAGGCTCACGCTACGGAAGTCTTGCCTTAGGTGCAATCTCAGGCATCGGACTCGCAATCCTCGTTCTTGGTTTCGGACTCAAACCAGGTACACCACCAACGGACGTAATATACATCATCATTGCTGCCGTCACCTGTGCTGGTATCATGCAGGCAGCAGGCGGTATGGATTGGCTCATCCAGATAGCAGAGAAGATGCTCAGGAAACATCCTGAGCACATCACCTTCCTTGCACCTATATGCACATTCTGCCTCACCATCCTTGTGGGCACAGGTCATGTGGTTTACACCCTCATGCCTATCATCGTGGATATCGCCATCAAGAAGGGCATACGTCCTGAACGTCCTTGTGCCGTAGCAAGCGTAGCTTCACAGGTAGGTATCACGTGCTCCCCTATTGCAGCAGCCGTGGCTTCATTTGTGGTCATCTCCAATGCTAACGGATTTGATGTGAACAATCTTGAGGTCATTGCCGTTACAATACCGGCATGTCTATGCGGATTGATATGTGCTTCATTCGCATCCTACCACCGTGGTCTTGACCTCGACAAGGACCCTGAGTTCCAGAAGAGACTTCAGAACAAGGAGTTCCGCGCCCAGCTTTACGGAACAAGCACCACACTCGACAAGGAGATTTCTCCTGACGCAAAGCGTGCGGTAATGATTTTCTGCCTCGCAATACTTGCCATCGTGATGTTTTCCGTGTTCCAGATATTAGGTCACGACATACGCCCTGCCTTTGAGACTGGCAAGACACTTGAAGACGGTTCACCTGTACTCAAGCCACTCGGTATGAACATCATCATCCAGATTGTACTTATCACTGCAGCCGCTCTCATGATTATCTTCTGCAAGGCACAACCAAAGAAAGCTGTGGGTGGAGCTGTATGGCAGTCAGGTATGGTGGCAGTAGTGGCTATCTACGGTATTGCATGGCTTGCCGACACATACTTTGCTAACCACCTCGGCACAATGCAGGAAGCTCTAACAGAGATTGTCAGCGAATATCCTTGGACCATAGCTTTCGCATTCTTCATTGTATCTGTGCTTATCAACTCACAGGGAGCTGTCGTGGTAGCCATGCTTCCACTTGCCTACAAGCTTGGCATTCCTGGCCCTGTACTCCTTGGCGTACTCCCATCTGTATATGGATATTTCTTCATTCCGAACTATCCATCAGATATCGCCACAGTCAACTTTGACCGCACAGGCACAACAGTCATCGGTAAGTACTTGCTCAACCACTCCTTCATGATGCCAGGTCTCATCAGCGTCATCGTCTCCACCATCGTCGGCTATGCTCTCACAATGGTATTCTATTGACCTTTATTCATTATACATTATGGTCGTAGATTGTAGATGATATAGAAATAAGTAGGTGTGCATAATTATTTTTACAATCCTTGCATCGCCTACTGCGCATCTTCACCGCCTAAAAACAATCGAGTAGGAGTCACTACACTCATTTATTTTAGGCGCTGAACCTACATCATTAATCAATACAATCATTATAAAAATAATTTTGCACACCTACTTATACAAACATTTCCACAATTATAACGGAAATGCTTCATACGGGTAAACGAGGTCAATGATACGCATTATTGAACTCGTTTATCCGTATTTATCATTGTACGCACAACATAAAGGACAAAGTGCAATCTGAGTGCCATGTTATTCTGTCTTTTCGTCACATTTTCACAATTGTAAACGACAAAAATATTTCTTGCTAATGTGTAATATTTGCATTATTGCATAAATAGTCGTTCCTTAATAAGACTACAAAAGATTGTTATATAGTAAAATATATCACAAATTAGTTTGATAAATCTGCAAGTATTTGTACCTTTGTGGTATAAAACTTGCAGATTTTCATGTATAATCGTCATCAGAAAGCACCATCATTGTTCAGCAATTTGTCTGATATGCTGAATCAACAGCATCCATTATACCTGTTGGCAGGTGAGATTGACTGGAATATGTTAGA